>JACMOJ010000089.1 GCA_014378085.1 Burkholderiales bacterium
AACTAGCCAAGCTGGAAACGGAAATGAAAACACTCACGGCAGAGCGCGACAACATCGTGCAATGGCTCGCCACGGAAGATGCTTATGCCGAGGAGAGCAAGCCGCGCTTACAGGAAATGCTCAAGCGACAGGGCGAAGTCGTGACGTTGCTGGCGGACGTGGAGTGGAAGTGGTTTGAGGTGCAGCAGAAGCTGGAGGAGAGCGTCGCATCGTAACCGGATGGAAAGTATTTATTATCAATCGCATCATAAATTTCACTTAATTCATTAATTTACAGATACTTATAAAACAGGTATCTATTAATGATTAATCGAGCCACATCCCCGCTTGCAAGCCAGATTGCCGCGCTGTTACCGGCAAATGCCTCGCTAAGTGCAAATGAGCTTTAGGCGGCGACGGGCAAGCGCCAGCCGGGCATTTCACTCGCCAGTGCTGCTAAGTTAAACTCCACCTAGGTTTTAATGGCGTCCCGATTTCCGGCTCTCCAGGAAAGTCACAGATCTGGATCGGACTCATGTACAAATTACTATCGGTAAAGTTTCTCCTGATCGTCGCGGTCAATATCCTGGTCGCCGTCGGTGCTGCCATCTTGCTGGGCAATAGTGTTGGCTGGATGAGTGCGACGCGAGCCGGCGAAGGCACGATGGTGGGCGACGTTTTGCCGTTCATCCAGTTCATTGCGTTCGCTGCTATCGCCGACTATGCGATGTGGTCGATGGCCAGTCGCGACCAGGGTGCAGAAGCGGGCACGCGGGTGCCGCGGCTTGCGTTGCAGATAGGCACTTTCTTGATCTACGCGGTGATTCTTGCAGCGGGAATTAATCTTGTCTTTCGTCAGTCGATGGCTGCGATTTTAGGGGCTTCGGGTGTCGTCGGGTTGGTGCTCGGTTTCGCTTTGCGCGGGCTGTTATCTGACGTGTTTTATGGCATCGCTTTGCAATTGGATCGCTCAATCAGTATGGGAGACTGGCTGGATTTCCAGTATCGCGGTCGCGATATGTCCGGCAAGCTGCAGGAGATTGCCTGGCGTACGGTGGTGTTTGCAGATCGATCCGAAAACATCGTGCTGATTCCGAACGGCGAATTCGCCAGCCTCGTGATCACCAACCGCTCACGCCCGACGCCGTTGTCAGAATACGGCTCGTCGATAGACCTTGGCGCTGAGCATGATGAGGCGCGCATACGCGCCATTTTGCAGGGTGCAGTCAACAGGGCTGCCTTCGACAACGTGCTGGCCGAAAGCCCTGCGCCCTACGTTCGCATATCTTCGATCAAGGATGGTGTGATCACCTTTCGTATGTTGTATTGCCTGAATGTCGGCAGCATTTCACCGATCAAAGTGAACCACGTTGTGCTGGTCTACGCCGTTCAGTTCCTCAAGGCGGCCGGCATTCCTGTGACCCACATGGTGCACACGGATGTGGGCCCGCCTGCTACCACCGGACAGCACCACATCGACCAGCCCCAGGCGCGTCTCACCATGCTGAGCAGTGTTGGATTCTTCTCGATCCTGCCGCCGGCCGATCTTGCGACCGTTGCGGTAGAGGCCGAAACGTTGCGTCTGCCGGCCGGCCATCAGTTGCTCATTGCGGGTGAATCTGGCGACAGCATGTTCGCCGTATCGGAAGGCAGCCTGGAGGTCACAATCGATGGACCGGAAGGTCCGGTGTTGGTGGGTAGGCTTTGGCCAGGCGATTACGTGGGCGAGATGCAGTTATTCACCGGCGCACCACGCTCAGCGCACGTACGCACGGCCGAACCAACCGTTTTGTTCAAGATTCAAAAACAGACGATGGCAGGAATCTTCGCCCATAACCCTTCACTGATTGTGCGGATCGCAGAAATGATCGATGGGCGCGAAAAAAAGAATGAATCCGCGCTGCACCAGACGACCAAGGCGGCTGCGAGTCATACTGAAGCCGCCAGCATTGTCGGCAGCATTCGCCGGTTTTTCCACCTGTAGTCAGGTGCGTGCTGTGAGCGGGTCGAGCAGAATTACACCGCCGAGGTTCTCGCTGCAAAGAAACTCATTACGCCAGCCGAACTCAGTGCCGTCGCGCGAATTTATGCGTTCGGCCAATTGATCGGCAACGGCGAGATGCACTTCGGCAATCTGTCGTTTTTTGCCGATGATACAGAGAAGCCCACGCTGACATTGGCCCCGGTCTACGACATGCTGCCGACGATGTGGCGTCCCAGCGTGAATACTGGCGAGCTCAACGCATTGCCTGTGGCCACGCCGGTCACGATCCCGTCGTATGCGCGCGATCGGGCCGAGGCGTGTGAATGGGCGATTGCGTTTTGGCAACAAGCCGCCATGCTCGATGCGCTTGATGAACCGCTGCGATAAGCGTGCGGGGCAAGTGAATTGCGGCTAGGCGCGACCACACACGGGTTAAAACGTTAGCTTCGTAAGCTCGGACGTAAACAGCGGGCTTGCTGTCCTTGTGCCTTGAGCAGCGCAACCGCCTTTTTGTCGAATGAAACGAAGGCTTCCCCGCCCAGCCAATTCCCCTCGTAGGCAATAACACCGTCA
>JACMOJ010000090.1 GCA_014378085.1 Burkholderiales bacterium
ATATGCAGGCTAATTGAGCGCGTGCACAACATCGTGACAGACCAAGTGAGTAGAGAGCATCAAAGAGACGGACGTTACCAGCTAGCGCGCGGATTGTTTACTAAGCGCGGATTGGATTGCTGCTGACATGCGATATGAAAAACCCCGGCACCAAAATATGGCCCGGGGTTCGGTTGTGTGGCGGGGGGAGGTTGGTTTGGTTAGGTTAGGTTTGGGCCGCGAAGTTGGGTTGGCCAATACGAAACGCGGCGATGGCGACGCCAAGCTGCGCAGCCTGGTCTTTAAGGCTGAACGCGGCGGCTGAACTTTGCGCCACCAGCGCTGCGTTTTGCTGCGTGGTCTTGTCGATTTGGGATACGGCGGTGCCGACTTGATCGATCCTGTTTGCTTGTTGTTGACTCGTGCCGACGATTTCCGAAATCAAATCACGCACCTTTGAGACCTGACCAACAATCTGCTGCATGCGTAAACCTGCATCGCCGACCAAATTGTTGCCCACGTTTACACTTTGCACGCGTTCGGTGATGAGTGCGTTGACCCCACGCGCGGCGGCAGCGCAGCGCAGCGTTGAGCCAATGTGCTTACTGCCGCGGCAACGACCGCGAAGCCGCGGCCGGCTTTCGCAGCGCGGGCCGCTTCCACCGCCGCATTTATCGCAAGAATATTTGCTTGAAACGCAATGCCGTCAATCGTACCCACGATCTCGCTAATTTTTTGGCTGCTGTTCTGAATGTCGGTCATCGTTATCACCACGTGTGCGACGACCTTACCGCCTGCCTGCGCAAACTCGCTGGCCGAGACCACCATCTGGCCTGCCTGCGCAACCTCGCTGGCCGAGACCACCATCTGGCTTGCCTGACGCGCGCTCGCCGCGTTGGCCCGTACCGCATCTGTCATCTGCTGCATCGTCCTGGCCGTTTGCTGCAACCCGGATGCCTGCTGCCCGGTGCGGTTGGACAGATGGGCATTGCCTGCGGCGATGTGGTTAGATGCGGTTGCCACACTATCGACGCCAATGCGAACTTCAGATAGCAATCGAGTCAGCCGGTGTTGCATGTCAGCGAGTGCCGCCATCACGCTGGTGGTATCGTCCGGTTTAATCACGATCCGGCTGGTGAGGTTCACGCAAACTAAAAGTTGCCATCGAGCGTGTCCCGCCGACGTGCCATTGGACGCATATACGACGTTCCCAAATATTGGGTACGGTGATTTTTATGAACGGCCAAAAACGGGGTCTTTCGGCCGCAATTGGCGCGTTTGATAAGTGTCAATAATTTGGCAGCCTGCACACCGAGCGCGAAGTGCCCGCAGGGTTTGGCACCAACCATACCCGATGCATTAGAGTACGGATTTGCGCCGTCAACCCCAATCTACTTGGCGCGCTGAGTTCGAAGACAGCAAAGCCAAGTACGATCCGGTTCAGCTTCGGATTGGCTAGAGTAAGCAGCGTGTTGATGGAAGAAAAGCATCTATTGCCGTTGCCGACAGCGATGCGCGCGTAAGCAAAAGGCAAGCAACAGCGGTCACTTCCAGTTGATTTTGCTTGGAAACGCCCGTCTTTGCTGGTGTTTCGCGGTTTTGCTCACTAGTATTTTAACGTTCAACGAACAACATGTCGTAACTACAAGGATATTTAACATGCGTAAGTTTCCGATGGTGATTGTCGTTACGGCGTCGGCAGCAGCTGCGGTAGTTTTTGCTGGCTGTGTCACCCGAACTACAACCTCCGAATCTAGCATTGCGCCGGCTGCGCTGGTGACTGCCCTCGGCGGAGCGTACACCAATGCCGCGCAATATCAGGCGGCACCCGCCGCCTTGAAGGTGGCGCCCTCAGTGGCGGGTGAATGGCTTGATTCGCAGCATGCGCAATTTGTACGCGTGGATGCGCCGAAGATTGGGTCACACGTGTTGTACTTGGAGTGGCGCTCTGGCAGTAAGACGGGGCCGGTGTCGCGGCAGCGTATTTGGTCGTTTCGTACAGACGCCAGTGGTGCGACACGGATGGATTTTTTTGCGTTTGTGGATGGTGCCCCTTGGGTAGGGCAGGCCGCCACGCCTAATGCATTTCAGAACCTGACGCTGGACAAACTGCGCGGCTATGGAGACACCTGTGCACTTATGTTTGTGCCGGATGCTAAGAGTAAAGATAAGGGGATAGTCGGCAGTATTAGCGGCAAAGAATGCAGCATCACTGCGGCGTCTGGCCGCCGAATGGCCATTGATGCGCGTATAGACCTTTTGCCCGACGGAAGCGTGCAATACCGTGAGTCCGGTCAATTGGAAGACGGGCGGTTTGCGTTTCGTGTGCCACCGACGGAGCCGTATCGATTTGTGCGAATGCCGTAGGTATTGGCCGCGAACTATGCAGATAGCTTAGGCGCTTGTTGTTGAAGCGCTTGCATTACCTTGAACGCGGCATACGCATCGTTGGCCGCATATAGCAGCTGCGCGGGTGTCAGATGCGGCATTGACCAATTGGTGGTGGTGACGCGTTTAGATTTGTGGAATTTTTGGTTCAACACAATCGCGACGGCGGCACGTACACCTGCCGTGTGGCGGTACCCCTCCTGCCTAAAAACGGTGTTTAAGTCGATCAACGCCGAAACCTCGATGCCAAGTTTTTTGCGGATTTGTGCGCGATCTGATTCAAGGCCGAAGCCGACTTTTTGCACGTCGCGCGAGGCGAGTATTTCATCAAGGTAGGGGCGGCAATGCGGTTCGGATAGCTGAAAGATGTAGGCTTTGGAATCGGTGGCGAACTGCGCAACGTGAGGCCCGGTGCTCACTTCCCCCACCGCAAACGTCGGTTTAGATTCTGTATCAAACCCCACCATTTTCGCCTGCATGATATCGGCAGTAGCCGATGCAAATGCCGCCGCGCTGGCAGGCACAACGATGGATTCCAAGCGCAACCCGACAAATGGTTCAAGGAGGGTAGTTTCAGCTTTGGTAGGAGTGGTTTGTCTCATTTGGGTGATGATATCGCCTTGGCGCGTACTATTTCTCGTCTACACTTCGGTTATGCGAATCTTTCTGATCACCATCATGTTTCTTTCTAGCCTGCCAGCATTTCAGGCGTGGTCCAATCCAACGCTAACCGACACTCCCGTCCGCAACGTCGAGCAACCATCCGCGATGATTAGAGACCTTTTTACCTTTTCCACCGCAGCCGCTGTCGCCGAATGGTCGGCCACCGATGATCGTGTCATGGGGGGCATATCGCGCAGTCGTCTCAGTTTTGATCCCGCTGGGCACGCGCTGTTCGAAGGCGTCATGTCGTTGGAACAAAATGGCGGCTTTGCTTCGGTGCGCGCGGTCGCGAAAGCACCACCGATTGCCAACGTCACCCATTACATCGTCGAAGTGCGTGGCGATGGTAAACGCTACAAGCTCAATATGCGCACGTCAGGGCGGTTTGATGCGGTAAGTTATCAAGCGACGTTTGCAACCGTCGCCGACAATTGGACTACCGCCGTGGTTCCGCTCGCCTCTTTTGTGGCGACCTTCCGCGGTCGGCGTGTTATCGATGCGCCGTCGCTCGATGCGGCGCAAGTTAATCAAGTCGGGTTCATGATTGCGGACAATCAAGATGGCCCATTCGAGCTCGCTGTCCGTAAAATTGCGGTTGAGGCGCGTTAGTTTACAACTCGTTTGCAACTCGTCTGCAACTCATCTGCAAGTCTGTTTAGATCGAATGAAGGTGCCTCGTTGAATATCGTGCGACTCGCTGCTGCGGCTGGCGTATTTTTTTTCCTGACTGACGCGGGCGCGGGCCCAATCAGCGTCGGCTCCAAGCGTTTTACCGAGTCCTATGTATTGGGCGAGGTGATTCGACAGACGCCGGAGCAGGGCGGCGAGACCAAGGTCGTACACAAACAAGGGTTGGGCAACACGGCCATCGTGCTTGGCGCATTGAAGGC
>JACMOJ010000091.1 GCA_014378085.1 Burkholderiales bacterium
AAGCTCGCGGAGCCGGCGCAGCGTGCAACAGATCGATCCTATCGGGCCTTGCCAGACGCCAGTACGGAGATCCCCTACCGCATGTCAGCCGACTGGTCAACGATGCTGCCGCTGGACGGACGCGGGTTGTTTCAGAGTTCGGACAGCCAGCTCGCCGACTGGGCGTGGGTGGATCAGTACCTACCGCGCGACGAGCATGCTCGCGTCAGGCTGGTGGTCAGCGATGCGATTGCGCAGAAAAAACTTTTTGAGATGGAGCATCGTGCCCTGCTTGCCGACGGCTCCATCGGCTGGATGCGGTCGCGGGCGGTGCCCATACTTGATGAGAACGAAGATCTGGTCAAATGGTTTGGCTCTGCCAGTGACATCACCGAACGCAAACGGATCGAAGAGGAACGGCAGCTTCTCGCCTCCATTGTGGAAAACTCGCGCGATTTCATCGGCATCGCGGACACGCACGGCAATCCGGTGTACGGCAACCGGGCCGCGATGGAACTCGTCGGCTTTAAAGGCCTTGAGGAGATGCGGCGCAGCAAGACTATCGATTATTTCATTCCAGAGCAGCGACAATTCATCGAAGAGGTCGTCCTGCCCGCCGTCACCACCGACGGGCGGTGGTCCGGCGAACTGACGATGCAACATTTCGTCACGGGGGCGACGATCCCCGTCTGGTATGACTTGTTCCGAGTGAACGATCTGGCGACGGGACAGCCGGTCAACTTCGCCACCATCACCCGCGACCTAACCGAGCGTAAGCGGATCAAGCAGGCGCTGGCCGATCGGACGGAGCTGCTGAACGGGGTGCTGGAGGGAACAACCGATGTGATTTTAGTGAAGGATTTGAACGGCCGCGTGCTGCTGGCGAACGCGGCCTGCGCCGCGGTGTTCAACTCCACCTCCGAGCAGGTGGTGGGGAAGACGGTCGATGAATTGTGCCCGCCGGACCTTGCCGCCACGATACGGCAACAGGATGAGCGGGTGATCGCAGGGGGAACGCCAATCCAGATGGAGGAGACGTTTGTAGTGACGGGCGAGGCTCGGGTATTTCTCAGCCTGAAGGCACCGCTGCGCGACAGCCGCCGCCGCGTCGTCGGCGTCCTCGGCGTCAGCCGCGATATCACCGAGCGCAAACAAATCGAGCTGGCGTTACTTGAGACCACTGCCGTTGCGGAAAAAGCCAACCGGGCAAAGTCGGATTTTTTGTCCAGCATGAGCCATGAATTACGCACGCCGCTCAACGCGATTCTTGGTTTCGCGCAACTCATGGAATCTGGGTCGCCGGTGCCGACGCCCGCCCAACAGCGAAGCCTCGAACAGATTATGAAGGGTGGCTGGTACCTGCTGGAACTCATCAACGAGCTGCTCGATCTGGCGCAGATAGAGACGGGCAAATTGTCCCTGACGCAGGAACCCGTCTCGCTCGCCGAAGTCATGCTTGAATGCCGGACCATGACTGAGCCGCAGGCAGACAAGCGCGGTATCGGCATGATGTTTCCGCCGTTCGAGCTGTTAGGTTATGCCGACGCCGACCGCACCCGGGTCAAACAGGTGGTGATTAATCTCCTTTCCAACGCCATCAAGTACAACAAGGCGCAAGGTACGGTGTCCGTGGAATATGGGTTGCGTTCGCCGGATATGATTCGCGTCAGCGTCCGCGACACCGGTGAGGGCCTGGCGCCGGAGAAGCTCGCGCAGTTGTTTCAACCCTTCAACCGGCTTGGCAGGGAAGCCGGTCCGGAGCAAGGAACGGGAATCGGCTTGGCGTTGAGCAGGCGTCTTGTCGAATTGATGGGTGGAACCATCGGCGCGGATAGCGTGGTCGGGGAGGGAAGCGTGTTTTGGTTTGAATTGAAATGGGCTGCTGCGTCGCCAGCTGAGCGACCGTAGGCTGCGCGCGAGTGGGCTACAAAAGGGCGAAGGCACTGGCACGGCTGGCTGAGAAGAAACATCGGATGCGCCAAACTATTTTGACCCCGCCGAATATTGACCACTTTTCTGACTATGGGCATAATTGTGGTCATCGTGTTCGACAGGCGCCTTATGACAACAATTCAAGCTTCTGAATTCAAAGCCAAGTGCCTTGCACTGATGGATGAGGTTGCCCGCTCTGGACAATCGCTTGTCATTACAAAAAACGGTAAGCCGGTTGCGGAGCTAAAGCCCTATCGGCCACCGCGCGCCAAGTCGCTGATTGGCTTGACGAAGGGGCAGGGCAAAATTCTCGGCGACATCATCTCTCCGATTGATGTTGAGTGGGATGCGATGAAGTGATTCTGCTGGACACCCATACGCTGCTCTGGTCACAATTTCAACCGCAAAAGCTGGGGCCGAAATCGAGAGCCCTTATCGATAAACACTGGGATCGCGGCGAAATCGCGATACCCGCGATCGCGTTTTGGGAGGTTGGGATGCTGATCTCACGAGGTCGGTTCGATCTCAAGGTTGGGCTGCGCGAATGGCGGGCGGCGCTTTTGCAAGGTGGGGCACGGGAGTTGTCGATCGATGGTGAGGTTGCGGTGCGTGCGGCTGAGCTTGCCGGATTGCACCCCGACCCAGCCGATCGGTTTATTGCGGCAACAGCGTTGGCACACAACGCGACGCTAATGACCGCAGACGAAAAACTGCTCGCGTGGCGTCACACGCTCGAACGTCACGACGCAAGGCAATGACGTCGCGCCAAAACATATCATCGGGCACCCCTTGGGAAGCCAAGGTCGGTTACTCGCGTGCGGTCAGAGTGGGTAACCACGTTTGGGTGGCGGGAACTACCGCGTCTGATGCGAGTGGTGCGGTCATCGCGGTGGGCAATGCCGCCGAACAAACGCGTTACATATTGCAGAAGATTGAACGCGCGCTTGCCGATGCCGGCGCGTCGTTGCGTGATGTGGTCCGCACCCGGTTGTACGTGACCAACATCGCCGATTGGCAGGCGGTAGGTGGTGTGCATGGCGAGTTCTTCGGTGACATTCTCCCCGCCTCAACCATGGTGGAAGTCGCGAAGCTGGTCGATGCACAACATCTGGTTGAAATTGAAGTGGATGCGTTTATTGGCGCAGGTGCGGTGGCGGCTGTGGTGGCAGCGGCGGCTGCGTAGGCCGCCGGGGACGGAATAGCTCAACATGTTTGAACACATATCTAAGCCGGTTATCCCTCGCGCACAATTCATCTCGCGGCAGATGCTTGCGCTGTGGCTGGGGTTTGCGATGATTGTCGGCTCGCTCGCCATCGGCATGATGGGCTACCACTACTTCTTTCCAAAGCTCGATTGGGCGGACGCGTTTGTCAATGCGGCGATGATCCTTTCCGGCATGGGGCCGATCGCGATACCAGAATCGACGGGTGCCAAGATTTTCTCGGGCTGTTACGCGATCTATTCCGGTTTGATGTTGGTAATGAGCGCTGGCGTGATATTTGCGCCGCTGGTACATCGGTTTCTACATAAACTGCATGCCGATGAAAGTGATTTCCGTGAGCGCAAAGCGCGTGAACAAAAGACCAAACCCTAGGCGGGACGGGCAGTTGCAGGCCATATTGGCTGAAAATGTCCGCCGGTACTGGTATTTTGCTACCGTTTGCAAGGGCCACAGATGAGCCTTGATGCTTCTACGGCGGATGAAAATTTCATGCGCCATGCCTTAGCGTTGGCCGGTGAAGCGGCGGCGTTAGGTGAGGTGCCGGTCGGCGCGGTATTGGTCAAGGACGGCGAAGTCGTCGGCGAAGGGTTTAACCACCCGATTTCATCAAGCGACCCGACCGCGCATGCCGAGATAGTCGCGTTACGTGATGCCGCCCAGCGGCTCGACAACTATCGGCTGACTGATTGCACGCTCTACGTCACCTTGGAGCCATGCACGATGTGTGTGGGTGCCATCCTGCACGCCCGTGTGGCGCGCATCGTGTGGGGCGCGGCCGAGCCGAAAAGTGGCGCGTGTGGTTCGGTCATTGATTTGCCGTCTGAACCCAAACTGAACCACCATGCCACCTTTGTTGGCGGCGTCTTGGCAGACGAAAGTGGTGAGATACTCAAGGCATTCTTCCGTCAGAGAAGATAAACGAGAGAGATTGTGATGCTCAACCACTTGTCCGCGCTCGATGCGTTGTTCCTATATTTGGAAACGCCAGAGACACCGATGCACGTCGGCAGTCTCATCCTGATGCAAAAGCCGCGCGGGCACAGATCTAGCTTCTATCAAAATATTCGTAAACACGTCGTATCGCGCATGCATTTAGCGCCGTTGTTCTCGCGCAAGCTGGCGTTTATGCCGTTTGATCTTGCCAATCCCATTTGGGTCGACGCCGATGCAATCGATCTCGATTGGCACATTCAGGCGCTGACGTTGCCAACGCCCGGCTCACGCACGCAGCTCGAAGCGGCGGTCGCGACGCTGCACGAAGGCATGCTCGATCGCGATCGACCGATGTGGCAGTTCACGGTGATTGAAGGACTCGATTCAGGCGAGATTGCCTTCTACGCCAAAATTCATCATGCGGGGCTGGACGGACAGGGCGGTGTTGCGTTGGCGCAAGCGGTACTCGATATCGAGCCCCAGCCTAAGGCACGCGCCGCCACGAAAGCCGCCGCCAAAACGTCTGCATCACTTCCCCCATCGGCGGCGCGGATGATTTCAGCGGCCCTGCGCACCAGCGTCGCGCAGTACGGCAAGATACTCAAGGCGCTTCCCGACGCCGTAAAAATGGTCGGCGGTTTGACGGTATCGGCGTTGTCGGCATCTCAGGCCAAAAAGTTGGGCGCACCTTCCGAGCAACTCACCGGCGCCATCGACTCGACGGCTGGGTTGGCAAGTGTGGCCGCAAGTTTAGCGACATTGAAAATGACTGATACACCGTTGCAGGCGGCGAAAAAGTTGCTGCCCAAGGGCATGAAACTTGGCCCGCGTACGCCGCTCAATGTGGCCATCGGTGGCAAGCGAGCCTTTGCCACCGCGCGCCTGCCGCTTGATGAAACCAAAGCAATCGCCAAGCATTTCGACGTCAAACTCAATGAAGTCGTATTGGCAACTTGTGCCGGTGCGCTACGACGTTATTTTGCGAATGATAAATCGGCACTTGCGAAGGCGATGGTGGGCGCGGTTCCTGCTAGCCTGCGCGCACCGGGCGACACGTCACAGAATAATCAGGTGACGATGATGCTGATTAACCTCGCCACGAATATTGCGGACCCGGTCAAACGGATGGAGGCAATTCGCGCATCGAGCCAAGCCGCCAAAATGATGGCGGGTGCAATGAAGGGCGTCATGTCGACGGCGACCTCGGACTTGCCCACACTCGGCATTCCGTGGCTGATGTCGATCATCACCCCGCTGTACAAAACTGCGGTGGCGAGCAACCGTATTCCGGTGGTCGCCAACGTTGTTATCTCGAACGTGCCAGGACCGCCGATACCGCTCTACATGGCGGGCGCGAAAATGATGTCCTACTATCCCGTCTCCATCGTGACCCACGGTCTGGCACTGAACATCACCATCCATAGTTATGCCGGTATGCTTGACTACGGCTTTATCGCGGCCAAGAACGAAGTGCCGAAGTTAGAGAAACTCGCGGGAATGCTGCGGGCGGCGCATGATGAGTTGCTGGCGCTTGTAGTGCCGCCTGCTGGGGACGAAAAAGCGACAGAAAAAATGGTCAAACAAACGGTCGCAGAAACGGTCAAAAAAACGGTCAAAAAAACGGTCGCAAAACCGGTGGCTAGAAAGCGCACAACCGCACCGTCGAAAGTACCAGCAAAGTTCAAAGCTAAGCCCATGCCGACGGCGAAGAAGACCACGCGGGCTTCGACTCGCCCGATTGCGGCTAAGAAAAAAGCACGTTAACCAACCTTCATTAGATATGGCCACACGCAAGAAATCACCGTCCCCAAAGCTCAGCGCGCTAGCTGAGGATCATCCACTGTGGGCCGCAGAACTTCATCTCATGGAGCGCCAACTCAAGGCGCCAAACGCGCTGCTGATGGCTTTGGAAACACGCGCGCCGTGGGAGTTTGGCGCGACCCTTGCGGCGTGGCCACTGCTAAAAAATGCGCCCGAAGGTGACGGCCATCCCGTCATTGTCTTTCCCGGCTTGGGAGCCGGCGATTTATCGACTGCACCACTGCGTAATTTTTTGTCCGGGCAGGGCTACAACCCCTACGGTTGGGATTTAGGTCGCAATCTTGGGCCGCGCGAGGGCGTGCTGCAAAAAAGTCTGGATCGAATTGGTGAGATCGTTAAATCGACGGGGCGAAACGTTACCTTAATCGGTTGGAGTTTGGGTGGCATTTATGCACGTGAGTTTGGTAAAGCACTGCCCGACTTTGTGCGCAGTGTGGTGACGTTAGGCACACCGTTCTCCGGTGACCCGAAGGCGACCAACGCGTGGTGGTATTACGAATACGCAAGTGGGCACAAGCTAAACAATCCGCAGCTACTTGCGCAACTGAAGAAGCCGCCGCCGGTGCCAACGACGTCCATCTACTCGCGGACTGATGGTGTGGTTGCGTGGCAGCTATCTCATCAAACGCCGGGCAAAATTGCCGAAAATATTGAAGTCGTCGCCAGTCATGTTGGCATCGGGCTAAACCCGATTGCCTTGTACGCCATCGCTGACCGGCTCGCGCAGCCAGAAGGGGCGTGGCAACCATTTGACCGCTCAGGCTGGAAGCAATATTTCTACCGCGATACGAATCGCGGCGAATAACGCGGCAACGGTCATAGACAATGCCGAACATCGACGCCAACGGCATCAGCCTGCACTACGAGGCGCGCGGCAATCCCGCCGATCCCCCCATCGTGTTGGTAATGGGGCTTGGTGTGCAGATGATCGTCTGGCCGGATCCGTTTTGCCAAATGTTGGTCGAGCGCGGTTTCTACGTTGTTCGCTTCGACAATCGTGATGCCGGGCTTTCTACGCAACTCGATGCGCTAGGCACCCCCAATATCGCGTTGCAATACATGCGTTATATGATGGGCTTGAGCGTCGCGGCACCGTACAGCCTCGACGACATGGCAGCCGACACCTCCGCCCTGATTGGGCAACTGGGATTGCAGCGTGTGCATTTGGTGGGTGCCAGCATGGGCGGCATGATCGCGCAAAACCTCGCGGCCTCGCTGCCGTCGCGGGTGGCGAGTCTGACGTCGATTATGTCGACCACGGGACGGCGTAGTTTGCCCAAGGCCAGCTGGCGCACCATGCGCGCAATTCTCAGCCGACCGGCAAAGCCAAATGATTTAAAGGCGGCGGTAGAACGGATGATGTACGTGGTCAATACCATCAGCAGCCGAACCCACCGGCCCGATCAAGACCGCTTACGTGCGTTGTGTGAGCTGCACGTTGCACGGCGCAACAACCCTGCGGGCGCTGCGCGACAAATTGCGGCGATTGCGGCGAGTGACGACCGGACAAAAATCGTCCGCCAAATCAAGGTACCCACGCTTATCCTGCACGGCGATCAGGACGAATTGGTTCCCTACCCGGCGGGGCTCGAAACCGCGCGTGCGATCCGTGAAGGTGGCGGCGACGCCCGTTCGGTGATCGTGGAAGGCATGGGGCATGACCTGCCAGAGCCGCTGTGGCCGCGTTTGGTGGAAGAAATTGCGCAGCATTGTCAAGCGGCTGACGCGGCGGCGAACAAAAAAGATGCCTGATTTCCGCTGAATTTTGCAGGCCCGCGGCAAAGGTGTAGAGGTGCAGAGGTAAAATTACTGTCTGCAATTTCAGGCTCTGTAATGTCCACGTCCAGCGCTTCCATTCCCTTCGTTCATCTTCGCCTCCATACCGAGTACTCGATTACGGATGGAATCGTGCGGGTTGACGAAGCTGTTAGCCGCGCCGCAGAGGACGCGATGCCGGCATTGGCGATCACGGACGCCGCAAACTTGTTTGGCGCGGTGAAGTTTTTCCAACGCGCACGTGGTCGTGGCGTGCAGCCGATTATTGGCTGCGAAGTGGCCATCGAAAATGCCAAGTCGCGTGACCACGCCACCCGCATTGTGCTGTTGTGTCGCACCGAAGCGGGTTATCTCAATTTATGCCAGCTCTTGACCCGCGCCTTTCGCGAAAATATGTGGCGTGGCCGCGCCGAATTGCGCCGCGAATGGCTGACGGGCAGCGTCAACCAAGGACTGATTGCACTTTCCGGCGGCACCGCCGGGGATATTGGCCAGGCGCTGTTGCAAGGAGACACCAAACGCGCCATGGCGGATGCCAACGCTTGGGCTAAGGATTTCCCGGATGCGTTTTACCTTGAAGTTCAGCGCGCGGGCCGAGAAAATGATGAGCCCTACAACGCGGCGGTGTTAAATCTCGCGAGCGTGGCGGATCTGCCGGTGGTGGCAACACATCCGATTCAGTTCATGGCCCCGGAAGACTTCAAGGCGCACGAGGCGCGGGTGTGTATTGCGCGCGGTGAAGTGCTGGGTGATAAACGGCGCGTGCAGGAATTTACAACCGAGCAGTACTTTAAGCGTTCGGCCGAGATGGTCGCACTGTTCGCCGACCTGCCTGAGGCAATCGAGAATAGTGTGGAGATTGCCAAGCGCTGCCATTTTGAGTTCACGCTGGGTAAGTCGCGGCTTCCAAATTTCCCGACGCCTAATGGTGAATCGATTGACGAATTTTTGTTGGCCTCGGCCATGGCGGGGCTTGAACAACGCTTAAGCGTGTTGTATCCCGAGCTGTCAGAGCGCGATGCGGCAAGGCAAAAGTACACCGCCCGGCTTGAGTTTGAAGTGAAGACCATCGTCAAAATGGGGTTCCCCGGTTACTTTCTGATCGTGGCCGATTTCATCGGCTGGGCAAAGAACAATGGTGTGCCGGTTGGGCCGGGACGCGGCTCGGGCGCGGGCTCGCTGGTGGCGTATTCGTTGGGCATCACCGATCTCGATCCGTTGCATTACGATTTGTTGTTTGAGCGTTTTCTCAACCCCGAGCGCGTCTCGATGCCGGACTTCGATATCGACTTCTGCCAAGAGGGGCGCGATCGCGTTATCGATTATGTGAAGAACAAATACGGCCACGGGTCGGTCTCGCAGATTGCGACGTTCGGCACGATGGCCGCGAAGGCTGTGATTCGCGACGTTGGGCGGGTGCTTGGCATGGGTTACAACCATGTTGACGGTATCGCCAAGCTCATCCCCAATCAGCTCGGCATTACGCTGGCGGAGGCGATCAAACAAGAACCGCAGTTCAACGATCGTATCCGGGATGAGGAAGAAGTCGCCGAGTTGATGGAGCTTGCGCTCAAGCTTGAAGGCATCACGCGTAATGTGGGGATGCACGCGGGCGGCGTGCTGATTGCGCCAGGCCCGCTCACCGATTTCACGCCACTCTATGTTGCCGATGGCTCGGACTCGTTTGTGAGCCAGTACGACAAAGACGACGTTGAGGCCGTAGGGCTGGTGAAGTTTGACTTCCTTGGCTTAACAACCCTAACCATTATTGAAGAGGCAGTTGCGCTTATCCGTGCGCGTCGGTATGGTGAACCAGCGGCGGATTTCGATCTTCAGCTTATTGCGTTGGACGACGCAGCGGCGTACAGCGTATTTGCGCGTGGTAGCACGGTGGCCATATTCCAGTTTGAAAGCGGCGGCATGCGCGACCTGATTGTGAAGGCGCGACCCGGTTCGGTTGAGGATCTGACCGCGTTAAACGCGCTGTATCGCCCCGGCCCGATGGAACTGATTCCAGACTACATTCGCCGCAAGACTGGCGCGGAAAAAGTCACCTACCTTGATGCACGTGTTGAGCCGATTCTATCGCCGACCTACGGCATCATGGTGTACCAAGAACAAGTGATGCAAATTGCTCAGGTGGTCGGCGGCTATTCGCTGGGCGGTGCCGATCTGCTGCGGCGCGCGATGGGTAAAAAGATGCCGGAGGAGATGGCGAAACATCGCGGCATCTTTGCCGAAGGTGCCGTCAAGAAAGGTATCGCCCAGCGTGTTGCCGATGAGTTGTTCGACTTCATGGAGAAGTTTGCGGGCTACGGTTTTAACAAGTCACACTCGGCTGCCTACTCACTGGTGGCGTATCACACGGCGTATTTGAAAGCGCATTTCCCGGCTGAATTCATGGCAGCCAATATGAGCTGCATCATGGATTTCACCGACAAGGTGCAACTAATCGCCGACGACGCGCGCGCCATCGGGCTGACGCTGCTGCCGCCGGATATCAACCTTGGTACCTATCGTTTTCTGCCAACCGATGAGCGCACGATTCGGTACGGGTTGGGCGCCGTGAAGGGCACGGGGCGTAACGCGATTGAGGCGATTGTTGCGGCACGCGGCGACGAAAAAGCCGGCGGGCCGTTCCGCGATTTGCTCGATTTTGTCAAACGCGTTGATCGTAGCCAGGTCAATCGTCGCGCCATGGAAGCGTTGATTCGGGCCGGGGCATTTGACGGCATTGAGCCGAATCGCGCGGCATTGATTGCCACACTGCCGCAAGCCATTGAGCTTGCCGACAAGGCGCTGCGTGATGCGCAGCAAGTCAATTTGTTCGGTGATAGTTCACCTGAGGCAGGTGGCAGTTTGGCGCTGGTGGCGGTACCGATGTGGTCGGACCGTGATCGGCTAACGAATGAAAAGACGGCGCTGGGCTTTTATTTGTCCGGCCATCCGTTCACCAGCTACGCGCGCGAGATCCGCCAGTTCGCCAAGACGTTGTTGTCGGACTTGCAGCCCAAAAACGATTCCATCTTGATGGCCGGCATTTTGTATGAGCAGCGTGTGCGTAACGGCAAACGCGGCCGCATGTGTGTCATGACACTCGACGACGGCAGTGCGCGCGTCGATGTGGTTGCGTATAGCGATGTGTTTGACAAACGTCGGCAACTTATTCGCGACGACCAGCCGTTGATTGTTCGTGGGCGTGTTTCGCCGGACGAATTTACCGGCGGTTTGCGAGTAATTGCGGATGATGTGATCGGCATGGACGAGGCTCGCAAGTTTGTACGACAGATGACCTTGTCGATGAACGGGCAGGCGGACAGTGCGAAGTTACGCCGCCTGTTGTCGCCACATCTCGCGCCAGACGCGCACGACGCGGTGCAGGTCAAAATTGTCTATAACAACGGCGAAGCGGAAGTGCCAGTGATGCTGCCCGACCAGTGGCGGGTATCGGTTACCGAGCCGCTAGTCACCGCACTTGCAGAGTGGCTAACACCGGACAATGTCGTGCTCGAATATGACGCGTCGAATATGATGCCGCCGCCGCCGCCACGCGGCTGGCGCGACAACTACCAGCCGGCGTTCTCCGGCAGCAGCGAATACTAGCCAGCACGTTCGGTGCAAAGTCCCCGATTGGCGGGTATCTTCGAGCAAAAATGTCTGAAAACACCCGTGGATAAAGGGGTTTTTACGCTATTTTCACTAGTGTCCCAACGCGGATGGAGTGTTTATTAGCGGCGGTAGGGTGGGCAAAGCGTAGCGTGCCCACGCGCAGATTCAACCGCGCGAACCGTGGGCACGCTACGCTTTGTCCACCCTACACAGAATGCTGGAAGTTTCGTTGAAGGGGAACGGAGAGCGAGGCGGGAATCGACATCGTTAGCAGCACAAACTGGCATTATCATCATATGAAGCGTACGGTTATAGCGCACCAGCCATAAAACGTTGGGACGCCAGTGTTTTATTTTCTGAGCCTATCGTACAAGATGAAATCGACGTCGTAGGCATTCTTGTCGTCTTGAGAACGAGCTTGGCGGGAAGTTTCTTGCCACTCGGTTTCTGCCAGCGGCGGGAAAAACGTGTCGCCATCAACGTCTGCATGTATCGCGGTCAGATAGACGCGATCGGCTCGTGACAATGCCGCTGCGTAAAGTGTCGCGCCACCAATCACAAAGGCAGATTGCCCGACGACGAGTGCCAGCGCCGCGTCGACCGAAGCCACAACCTCGACCCCTTCGTGCTGCCAAGCGGGGTTACCGCTCACGACAATATTTCGCCGCCCGGGTAAGGCGCGGCCAATGGACTCAAACGTTTTGCGCCCCATGATAATCGGATGACCCATCGTCACTTGTTTGAAGTAGGCGAGTTCGGCGGGCAGGTGCCATGGCATCTTGCCGCCAAGGCCGATGACATTATTGTTGGCGGTCGCCACAATCAAGTTCAGCATCGCGGCGCTCGCCTAGACCGCAATGGGCGCTTTGATTGCAGGATGCGGGTCATAACCTTCGAGGGTAAAGTCTTCGAACTTAAAGCCCAATATATCTTTCACGTCTGGATTTAATCGCATGATCGGTGCCGGACGCGGTTGGCGCGTGAGCTGCTCACGCGCTTGATCCAAGTGGTTCGAATACAAGTGTGCATCACCAAGCGTATGCACGAACTCGCCGACGTTGAGCTCGCAAACCTGCGCCACCATCATCGTCAGCAGCGCGTAGGAAGCAATATTGAATGGCACACCGAGAAAGATATCGGCGCTACGTTGGTAGAGCTGGCAGGATAACTTGCCATCCGCCACGTAGAACTGAAAAAACGCGTGGCAGGGTGCCAACGCCATCTTTGGAATGTCAGCGACGTTCCATGCAGAAACAATCATGCGGCGCGAGTCGGGATTAGTTCTGATCTGCGCGATAACTTCACGAATTTGATCAATGTGTTTACCATCTGGCGTCGGCCACGAACGCCATTGATAGCCGTACACCGGGCCGAGGTTGCCATCCGCGTCCGCCCATTCATCCCAAATGGTGACCTTGTTGTCGCGCAGGTAGGCGATGTTGGTATCGCCCATGAGAAACCACAGCAACTCGTGAATGATCGAGCGCAGATGGAGTTTTTTGGTGGTGAGCAGCGGAAATGATTCGCCCAACTGAAAACGCATTTGGTAGCCAAACACCGAGCGTGTCCCAGTGCCGGTGCGGTCCGATTTGTTGGTACCGTGTTCGAGTACATGACGAACGAGGGTCAGGTAAGTGTCGTCGACGGATGTCATGCGTCGTCCTTTGTGATTTTGTTCAGTAGAACCGCAACGGCATCTTCGACGCTGGTTTTCGAAGCGTCGATCGTCAGCTCTGCGCGAACCGGCTGTTCATACTTATCGGTGACGCCGGTGAACATGGCAAGTTCACCACGACGTGCCTTGGCGTACAACCCCTTAACATCGCGCGCCTCACAAACCCTGAGTGGCGTTGAGAGATGCACCAACACAAATCGTCCATTCGCCTCAATACGCTGACGCGCCGCCATGCGTGCCGCCTCGTACGGCGCAATCGCCGCGGAGATAACGATCCCGCCGTGTTTGACCACTTCTGCGGCCACAAAGGCGATACGCTCAATATTGGTGTCGCGGTCAGCGCGCGAGAAACCCAACTCTTTGGACAGATGCGTCCTCACCACGTCGCCATCAAGCAGCGTGACAGGACAATTGAGTGTTTGTTGTATAGCGTCTGCCAGCGCAGTGGCAATGGTCGACTTGCCGGCTCCCGACAGCCCTGTCAGGAAGATACAAACACCGTGGTGGAGGGCGGTTGCGCGCATGGATTGATTTTAGGGCTTTCCTAGGGGGTTGCCAAAAGCGTTATCAAGAGGGCTGCTAAAAGGGCGCTGCAAAAAAGGGCGCTGCAAAAAAGGGCGCTGCAAAAAAAGGCTTCAGAAATGGCTGCTAAAAACCGAGGATAGAAAAACAAACGCCCCGCAGCGCGGGGCGTTTGTTGAAACGATGAACGCTTATTCGGTCTATTCTGCTTCTTCGCCGGATAGCTTGTAAGTGATCGCAAGCTGGGCCGTGTAGCCAGCGGAATCCGTTTCGAAGCGACAAGCACCCGAGTTAATCACACCCACCGCAGCACGGTCAAACACACGGCGTGGATTGGAATTCGCCACTTCCACGCTGACAGCCTTTCCATCCGGGCCCACTTGAATGGCCAGGGTGACGGTCCCCTCGCTACCCGCCCGACGCGCTTCGCGTGGGAACGACGCTTGGAAGGCTGCAGCACATTCACGACGGTTGGTAATCGCGCCAAAGCCACGCGGCCCCACCGGACGCTGCACCGGTGGTGCCGGCGGCGCAGGTACGTAGGCTTGCACTGGCGGTGGCGTCGGCACCGATTCCACCACTGGCGCAGTAGAAGTCGTGGTCGGCGCAACTTCGGGCGGTGGCACGTAATTAGGCGGTGGCGGAATATCTTGTTTCGGCTGTGGCTTCACCGGCTCAGGTGGCGGTGGTGGCGGCGGCTCCGGCGGCAGGATCACTTCGACAATACTCGCTGGCACTACGGCCTTGACGAATTTTTGACCCACGCCGCTCATGATCAACCAGATCAGCAAGGCATGAAACCCCACCACAAAAATAAGTCCTGACATGTGTTTTTTCGGGTCGCGCTGACTCTGCGCCCACCCAGACATGACAATGGTTCCTTCAGTTTCCGGCTTGACCGCGCTCATGAAATCTTCTCCAACCTTTGTTGCCTGCAATCGGGGTTGCGTCTGCTGAACAGTCTAGACATCAGCGGAACTGCTCGCCGCCAATAATGGCGAGTTTTGAGAGGCCGCGCCGCTGCGAATTTGCCAGCACGAATGCCACACCTTCGTAACGCGTGTACTTGTCAGGACGCACCATGATGTTTGGCTGCGGCGAAATCTTTGCTGTTTCCAGCATATTCGCGTCCAGCGTGGGGCGATCAATTGGCGCACCGTTCCAGAAAATTTGGCCGGTTCGGTCGATATCGATACGAACTTCCAGCGGCTTTTCGCGATTAGGCGGATTGCCGACGGGCATTTCCATATTGACCGAGTGCAACTGGATCGGAATGGTAATGATGAGCATGATGATGAGTACCAGCATCACGTCGATCAGCGGCGTGGTGTTGATATCCATAATTGGTTCCGGATCGGAACCGCCGTCACCTGATCCTAAGTTCATACCCATAATATTTCTCCGAATTGCGGTGCAAAGTGGCCAAAGCCACGGCAGGTGGGACTAAGGAGTCGTGGGGTCCGTGACAAACGAGACCTTGGTCAGCCCAATTTCTTGAATGGCCAAAATCGCGCGACCCATCGGCTCGTACACTGAGTTCATATCGCCGCGAATATGCACTTCCGGTTGCGGCTTGTCAGCGCGTTTTGCGCTGTCACGTGCCCGGCGAAGCTTATCCTTTAGGTCCTCAGAATCCTTGATTGGCGAGTCGTAGAAAAACAATTTGCCCTGTTGATTAAACGACAGGATGATGTTTTCCGGCTTCGCTTCCTGCGGCGCGTTTGGTTCCAGCGGCAACTTCACCTTGACAGAGGTGGTCACCACCGGAATTGTGATCAAAAAGATGATCAATAACACCAGCATCACGTCGACTAGCGGCGTGGTGTTGATGGTCGAATTCAGCGAATCATCGCCTTGCGACCCACCAATTTGCATGCCCATGTTAGCGGCTTACTTCTTAGCGTTGGCAGAAGCAAGCAATACCGAGTGCACGTCTGAACCAAACGAGCGGATGTGATCCATGCTGGTTTTGTTTTTACGCACGATGAAGTTATAACCCAACACTGCGGGCACCGCGACAGCCAAACCGATGGCGGTCATGATTAGCGCTTCGCCGACGGGGCCGGCAACTTTATCGATAGATGCTTGGCCAGTGATACCAATCTTGACGAGCGCGTTATAGATGCCCCAAACCGTACCGAACAAGCCCACGAATGGTGCGGTGGAACCGACGGTTGCCAAGAATGCGAGGCCATCACCCATGCGGCTTTGCACGTTGTCGATCGCGCGACTAATGCCCATCGTGATCCACTCCGACAGGTCAATTTGGCCTAATAGCCCGGTATGTTTTTGCGTCGCCTCAAGCCCCTTTTCGGCAATAAATCGGAATGGACTATCCGCCTTCAATGTTTCAGCCCCCGCCCGTACCGAGCCGGCAGACCAAAATGTTGCTTCGGCTTCCTTCGCCTGCTTAGTGATCTTGCTCCCTTCATAGAGCTTGGTAAACATGATGTACCAGCTACCGATCGACATAATGGCCATGATCACTAGCGTGGTCTTGGCAACGGCATCGCCGTGCTCAAGGAGCGCGGCAAAACCAAATGGATTTTCTTCTGCAGCCGTTTTCGGCTTGGCGGCGGCTGGTGCGGCTGGTGCGGCTGGTGCGGAATCTGCCGCCTTTGGGGCCTCTGCAGCAGGGGTGGCTGGAGCCTGTGCGTAACTTTCAACACTTGCGCCAACAAAACCAATAAGCGCAGCGCAGACCATCAATCGAGCAAAAATCATGTGCATGGAATCTCCAGTTTAGCCGTACCTGTGCGGCTACAAGCGATAGAACAAAGAATTAACGAGAATGGCCGACGAGGCCGACCTTTTGAAACCAGAAAACATTTTAGACTAAACAACCCACAATTTGCCAGTCAACATCACTTTGCCAACCTTGGCATCCTGACTTTACTGCGACAAACCAATTGCGAGCAGTGATGCACGGTGAGACAACCGCGTAAATTAGACCAAGCTACCAAAGTCATCTGTACGCGAACAGACAAATACCGCAATTTGATTTGAGTGACCGCGTTTTGGTGTTGACAGCTGCAGGCAGCCGCAAGTGCGCAACCAGCAGCCCTCCCGCAGCCAAGTTCAACGAGTAAAGTCAGCATTGAGTCGGCCATCGTCTAACAAAATTGATTCGATTTATTCCGAACAAATTACCATCAACCACGGCTGTCGCCCTATTGTTCCGGCGCATTCAATTGTTTTAGAAAAGCAAATATTGCGCCAGAAGGCGCCGTGGAAATCACTCGAACATTGGCGCCCCAAAATCCCTTGCTGCCTGCCATCCGAGCACAACGCCATCGCGAGGTAAATGGCGGCTTGAGAGAGGCCCGCATCAATTTGCTTGCAGTCGCTGATCGCTGCTCGCAACTTGCCGTTCGCAACTTGCACCTCGCAGCTCGGCCGACGCGAGTTCGCACGCTTAAGTCTCGTAGGCCGATTGGCTGCTCGCCTCGATTGCACTAAAGCGGACCGAAACTCAGCTTGTTTGCACGCCTTCGGCTCAGCCCACGTTAATATTGTGGCTTCCTTCCTATCGCCGCGTAGCTCCTCGGCAGTGTTGATATCGTGGATGTACCCAAACCGTTGTTGAATCCTAAAGCCATCGCCCAAGCGGGCTTCGAGGCCTTACGCCAAGCGAGACCCGATGCGGCGCTGCGGCATTTCGATCAGTTGGCCGCCGCCGGTTTCGCCGACGAGTCCGTTTTTTTCGCGATGGCTATTGCCCATCAGAGGCTAAAAAACTTTGACAGCGCGGTGAATGCGATTGATCAGGCATTGTCGCGCGCAGGCGGGAACTTCCAAATGTTGTTGCTGAAGGCGGACATCCATGCCGAACAAGGCGCTCATCGTGAGGCATCGGGATGTTATTTGGCGGCAGTTCGCTCGGTGTCGGCCGATGAGGTGCTTTCGCCAGCGCTCGCGGCCGAGTTTGAACGGGCAAAACGCGGTTGCGACGCTTATGCGAATGAGTTGGAGGTCAGCATTCGGCACAGATTGACGGAACAAAATACTGAGGCTTGGCAGTCTTGCCCGCGTGTCGCAGATGCCGTGGATATTTTGTTTGGCCGCCAGAAGGCCTACACCCAGCAACCAAAGTACCTTCATTTTCCCGGCTTAGCGCCAATCCCGTTTTTTGATCCGAATGCGTTTTCTTGGGTGGCGGAGTTGCAGTCTCATACCGAGACTATCCGGGCGGAATTGGAAGAAGAGATGCGCGACCACACCGCGTTTAAGCCTTATGTTGAGGGTAATCCAAATCGCCCCGACGTGAAGCAAGACATTCAGAACGGGATGCTTAACAATCCCGACTGGAGTGCGTTCTATCTTTGGAAAGCGGGCAAAGTTGTTGCGGAGAACGCGTCTCGGTGTCCGAACACCATGAGGGCAATGGAAGCCGTACCGCTTTCGCGTATCCCAAACCGATCCCCGTCGGTGCTGTTTTCACTGCTACGGCCCGGCGCCCATATCCCGCCGCACAACGGACTGATAAATACCCGGTTGATTGTCCACCTGCCGCTGATCGTGCCGGGACAATGTCGCCTCCGGGTCGGCAACCAGACCCGCGAATGGGAGCAGGGCAAGGTTTGGCTGTTTGACGACACCATTGAGCATGAAGCGTGGAACGATTCGAAACAGACCCGTGTGATCCTGCTGTTCGAAGTCAATCGGCCGGATATCAACGAGCAGGAGCATCAGCTTATCTCGAATGTCTTCGAGGCGCTTGATGCCCATTCGGGGCAGACTCCTGAATGGGAAATCTAGCGTTGTTCACCCAAACCATTGTCACACCTCCATTGTCACCAGCCCCCATTTTCACCAACCCCAATAACAACCGAAGAAAAACATGAGCAACGATATTGCAACCTTGGAAATACAAGCTGAAAAGGCTGCCGCTGCGGGACAACGCGAGGCGGCGTTTAAGGCATGGGAGCGGATTCTGGACCTTGATCCGGGCCACATCGCGACGCTGACCAACTTGGGCCGGTTCTCATTACGTAGCGGCGACCTCGTTTACGCCAAACGTGCTTTCCAACGTGTGATTGATTTAGATGGTCGCGATTCGCAACAGTGGGTGAATCTAGCACTCGCCTGCAAAGGCCTAAAGGATGAGGCGGGCGAGGAGGCCGCGATCAAAGGCGCATTGACGGCCGACCCGATGGATCTACTCGCGCTTCTCATGCGCGGCACGTTATTTGAACAGCAGGGCAAAAAGTACAAGGCGGCTGCGGCGTTTGGCGCGGCTGTGGCAGTGTCACCACCGGCCGACCGGCTACATCCGGATTTGCTGCCCGCCGTCCAGTATGCGTTTCAGTTCAAACGCGAATTTGATGCCGAATTTGGCGCATTCTTGGACAGCTATCTCGCCCCGCATTTGGGCAATCACGATGGTGAGAATCTCAAGCGTTTCCGTGATTCGGTCGACATCATGGTGGGACGTAAACGGCGTTTTGATTCCCTGTCGATGATGCACCACTATCCTGGGTTGGCGCCAATCGAGTTCTTTGAGCGCAGCGATTTTCCCTGGCTGAATGCCTTTGAGGCTTCGACTGATGTCATACGTGACGAGTTCTTAAAGGTATTGGCGGACGAAAAAGGATTTGTTCCGTACATCACCTATCCGGATGACGTGCCGCTCAATCAATGGGCGCAACTCAATAACTCACCCGACTGGAGCGCCTACCATTTGACGAAACAAGGGAGGCGCATCGATGCCCACGCACAACAGTGTCCGGCGACGATGCAACTGCTGGAGACGGCGCCCCAACCGAACCAGCCGGGTCGCACACCCGCCGCGATGTTTTCGCTGCTTAAGGCCAAAACATCGATTCCACCGCATACCGGCGTATCCAATGTACGGCTGGTCACCCACGTGCCCCTAATCGTGCCGCCGGGATGTGGCTTTCGGGTCGGCAACGAAACCCGGGAATGGGTGCCCGGCAAGGCATGGGTATTTGATGACACGATTGAACACGAAGCCTGGAACGGCAGCGACCAACTGCGTGTAGTGTTGATTTTTGACATCTGGCATCCGGATTTGAGTAAGGCGGAACGCAACATGATTACGGCCTTGGCCGGCGCGGTAACCGCCTTCACCGGCGAGGTCGGCGGCTACGACGCCTGACGTGAGGTCGCGCCTTCTGCGCGCGGCTTCTCGTGTCTGGCGTTGGACGTATTAGTGGGCTGCTAAACGGTGACCCAAAAACAAAAACGGCGAGCCGAAGCTCGCCGTTTTTTTGTTGCTGACTTAATTTAGAACTTAACGGTTGCGTTGAAGAACACGCGGCGGCCAAGTGCGTCATAGACCTGCGGATAGGTGTTGCCGTTACCAAAGCCTGCGCCAACCAAACCACTAAGTGGCGGGTCTTTGTCGAGCACGTTGTTGATACCAGCGCGGAGCATGATTTTCTTCGTTACCGCATAGGAGGCCGCAATATCAAAGTAGTTCCGCTCGGCCAAGGTGCGATCCGCTGGGGCAATTGTTGCATTCCGCAACTGCGGGCTGCTGCTGGTGCCTTCCTGATCAACCTTGTCAATGTGACGCCATGTCAACGCGAGATCTAAGTTCCACGGGGTTTCCCACGTGGTACGGATCTTGTGACGCCACTCAGGCGAAGGCACGCCGCAGGTTGCGCCATGCAGACCCTTACACTCAAACTCTCCCAAACCCGGAATCGGTTCTTGTTTGTTCGATTTCAAAAGTGTGCCGGTGAAGCCGAACTTCAGGTTGCCGTAAGCTGGCAATTTGTAGAAGTAATCGGCGCTGATGTCGTAGCCGGAAGTCGACAGACCCCCCAAGTTCTGGTTGACCGCTTGGATTTGGCCGGACGGGAGAGCCCACAACGTACCAAGACGGTCGCGGGTAATGAGGCCACAGAACGCGGCTGAACCCGATGTCAAACACTGGTTCAGGATGGTTCCAGGAGGGGCATTGCCGATCACCTTCTTGACCTTGATATCGAAATAGTCAACCGAGGCCGTAAAGTTGCGACCTACGGTAAACACGATGCCGGCGGTCGAGCTCTTGGCTTCTTCAGGCTTCAGGTTAGGGTTGCCGCCGAACAACGCATTGTATTGGCCAGCTGGGCTATCCAAAATCGCGGTGCCGTACTGTGCGGCGGTGACGCCGGTCAGTTGACACTGCGCGAGGGTTGAGCGACGTGATGGGCCGCACGGATCCGATGCCAAATCAAACAAACCTATCCCTTGCGCGGTAAATAAATCGATCACGTTACCGGCGCGAATGGCTTCTTGGTAGCTGGCGCGGGCACGAAGTTCCTTAACCGGAGACCACTCAGCGCCTACACCGAACGATGTCGTTTTTGGGCCATTGCTGTATTCAGAGCGACGCGCCGAGCCATTGAGGGCGAGTAGTTCAGCGAACTGCGCACCTTCAATCAGCGGGGCACGGAATTCGCCGTAGACCTCTTTGATGTTGAAACCGCCACCTAGACCGATAGTTGGACCACCCTGACCAGCCAAGTCGCCAGTAGTGAATGCGCTGTCGGTATTGAGGCTCAAGCGTTCCTGACGGTGCACAAGACCAAAGGCCACGCCAATACCGTTCTTCGCGGAAGGCATTTTCCAGCCGTATTCGCCAAGGTCAGCACTGATGGTTGCGCCTTGCACCTTTTGCTCGGTGTAGCCCTTTTGGAAACCCGGGGTCGAGAGGTACGAGATCGCGGCTTGGGATGGTCCACCGAGAGCCCAGATGTTGTACGGAACACACGGCGGGCCGGAACGGCAGACAATGGCACCAGACGCGTCACGTACCGCATCGAGTCCCAATGCC
>JACMOJ010000092.1 GCA_014378085.1 Burkholderiales bacterium
AACGGATAGTTGGCGGCTTTGATGCCAAATTGCAGCGCGAGATACAGGCAAGTGGGTGTTTTGCCGCTGCGGGAAACGCCGACAAGGATGAGATCGGCCTGATCCAGATTGCGGTTCGTCATGCCATCGTCGTGCGCCATCGTGTAATTGACGGCCTCGATGCGCTGGTTGTAATCCTTGAAATTTCCCGCCGAGTGGCTGCGTCCGACCGCATGCGCCGATTTGACCTTCAGTTCGGCTTCCATCGGCACGATGAAGCGCTCGAACATATCCAGTACCATGGCGTCCGCCTTGGCGATTTCTTCGCGCAAATCATCGGCCATCAGCGAGGTAAAAACCAAAGGGCGCATGCCTGATTCAACATGTGCTGCCTTTATCTGGGTGAGGGCATCCTGGGCTTTATCGATGTTGTCGATAAAAGGCAGGGTGATGCGGCGAAATTCGACGACATCAAATTGGGTAAGCAATGAATTGCCGAGCATCTCAACGGTAATGCCGGTGCGGTCGGAGATGAAAAAGGCGGTGCGGCGGTTGGGCATGGCGGGTCTCGTCGTTGCGACCGCCTGCTTTCGCACGGCGGGTATTTTGGGAATAATGGACGGGGGAATGGTCGGCTATAATTCTATCCTTATTCCGCACTGCAACATTTTCCGGTTGTTTCCTTTTTTACCCTTAACGCCACTTCTGCCGCCATGTCCAGCCCATCCGTCCTGCCCCTGGTTTTGCCCTTGTCCGCGCTCCGCATGCGTGACGTCGCCACGGTCGGCGGGAAGAATTCTTCTCTTGGCGAATTAATCAGCCAAC
Source organism: Burkholderiales bacterium (assembly GCA_014378085.1). The sequence continues at coordinate 805 of JACMOJ010000092.1, forward strand.
TGGGGCAGGCCGGGGTACGCGTACCCGGGGGTTTTGCGACCACTGCTGACGCGTTTCGGGATTTTCTTAACCACAACGGGCTCACCGGGAAAATCAACGATGTCGTTGCGTCGCTGGACGTTGAAGATCTCGTTGCGCTAGCCAAGACCGGGGCGATGGTGCGTGAGTTGATCTCGAAAGCGCCGCTGCAGCCAGAATTGGAGAAACAAATTCGCGATGCCTACGCTGCACTTGTCAAGGACGATCCGGGCGCGTCATTTGCCGTGCGTTCCTCGGCCACTGCAGAAGACCTGCCTGATGCCTCCTTCGCCGGCCAGCAGGTGACCTACCTTAATATAAAGGGCATCGAGAATGTGCTCGAAGCAACCAAGCACGTTTTTGCCTCGCTGTATAACGATCGTGCAATTTCGTACCGTGTACACAAAGGCTTTACCCATGCTGATGTCGCGCTGAGCGCTGGCGTCCAACGCATGGTGCGCTCGGATACCGGTGCCGCGGGTGTAATGTTTACGCTCGACACCGAATCAGGTTTTCGCGATGTGGTGTTCATCACCTCCAGCTATGGCTTGGGCGAAATGGTAGTCCAGGGTGCAGTTAATCCGGATGAATTCTATGTCTCGAAATTGTGTTTGAAGAACGGAAAACCTGCTGTGTTGCGCCGGGGACTGGGAACCAAAGCAGAAAAGATGATTTTTGGTTCTTCCGAATCGGCAGGAAAGTCGGTCGAAACGAAGGCGGTTGCGCCTGCTGAGCGCGAGCGTTTTTCGCTCACCGAT
>JACMOJ010000093.1 GCA_014378085.1 Burkholderiales bacterium
GATTTGGCACGAAGCGCCATATGCAGTGGGTGCTAATTTGGTCAAGGCGCTCGAAGCGCTGCAAGCGCAACAGTACGACGCGTTTGAAACGATGGTGGCGAAGTTTCAACATACTTCAATGCGCATCAAGCATTCGATGGTGCCGGTCGTCTCGGCGGTTGATGGCATGGCGCTGGGTGGCGGTTGTGAGTTTGTGATGCACTCCAACAAAGTGGTCGCCTCCATTGAGAGCTACATCGGTTTGGTTGAGGCCGGTGTCGGATTGCTACCCGCAGGCGCTGGCTGCAAAGAACTCGCGTTGCGGGCTGCGCTAAACGCCGGGGTTGGCAACAGCGGCGGCGACGTGATGCCGATGTTGCAGAAAGCATTCACCCGCATCGCGATGGGCGAAGTTTCCAAGAGCGGCGAACACGCGAAGGAAATGGGTTATTTGCGCGATTCCGATCGTATCGTCTTCAACAAAGACGAGCTGCTTTATGTGGCGCTTACTGAAGCCCGCGCGATGGCCGAAGCAGGCTGGCGTCCGGCATTGCCCGCCGCACCGTTCCCCGTCGCCGGCTATACCGGTGTCGCGACGCTGAAGATGATGCTGATCAACATGAAGGAGGGCGGCTTCATTTCGGAGCATGATTACGAAGTGTCGTCGCGTATTGCCGAAGTGCTGTGCGGCGGCATGGTTGAGCCGGGCTCGCTGGTTGATGAGAAGTGGATGATCGATTTAGAACGGAAACACTTTATGGCCCTTGCCAAGATGCCGAAGACGCAAGAGCGCATTGCGTTTATGTTGAAAAATGGTAAGCCACTACGAAACTAACCTGTCCTTACTACGCTCGCTTGGAGGTGTTTACATGACAACCGAAAATTTGATTGGTGTTTCAGATAAAGAACCGATGTTGTCGCAGGCGAAGCGCCACCGGCAGGAATTTCTCGTTTCAGTGGCAAATTGGAAGAACCAAAAAACGCCACCGGCATTGAAAATGGCCTTCATAGGCGCAGCCTTCGGCCTCATCGTCGGCTGGGTGGCGGGGATGATTCAGGGAACGATGGATGGACATTACATGGCATCGCGGCTTTCGAATTCTGTCTACGCTGCTGTCCTTAAAAACAGCGCTAGTGGTCATGAATACGCATCGCAACACATGCTGGCCAATGTGGCGGATGGCGAAGTCAGGCAGTACGTGGCGTCGGGCTCATCCACCATTGGGCAGCAAATGCGGGAAATGGTATCGGTCTGGTACTGGATCAATCGCGGCCAGCAAGAGCCCAACAGACAGAGGTTGGTTGTACTTGCAGAAGCCCGGCTGAACTTGCCGCCGCCATCCAAGGAAACATTGTTGCAGCTAGAAGCCCTAAATCGCCAGGGACTGCTTCTGCAATTGGCAGATGGGTACGAACGGCAGGCGCACGATTATTCAGCACTACTCGGAAGGCCGGTTACCGCGGTGCAACTGGTAAGTGATGCCGTCCTGCGGGGGAATCTGCCTGAGCAGGTTGGCCGACAGAACTAATTCGTAACTCAAGGAAAACTCATGACCAAACAAATTCAAGATGCCTATATCGTTGCCGCCGTTCGCACCCCTGTTGGCAAAGCGCCGCGTGGCATGTTTAAGAACGTCCGCCCGGACGATATGCTGGCGCACGTGTTGAAACATGTCATTGCCAAAGTGCCGGGCCTCGACCCGCATGACATCGGCGATGTGATTGTCGGCTGTGCCATGCCAGAGGGCGAGCAGGGCATGAATGTGGCACGTATCGGCGTGTTACTGGCCGGATTGCCGGACAGCGTACCGGCGGTCACCATCAATCGTTTTTGCGCCTCTGGCGTGCAAGCCGTCAGCATGGCGGCTGATCGTATCCGTTGTGGCGACGACGATGTTGTGATCGCGGCAGGCACCGAGAGCATGTCGATGGTACCGATGATGGGTAACAAGATTGCGTTAAATCAAAACGTGTTTGCCAATAATGAACACATCGGCATTGCGTACGGCATGGGCATCACCGCAGAGAACGTGGCGAACCAATGGAAGGTAACTCGCGAGGAGCAGGATCAATTTGCGGTCGCGTCGCATCAAAAAGCGTCAAAGGCGATTGCGGAAGGATTGTTTCGCGAAGAGATCGCGCCGTATGAGATCGACACCGCGTCGCCAGATCTTGCGACTGGCGACATTAAGCATAAAAAGAAAACGGCGGAGAACGATGAGGGCCCGCGCCCCGATTCCTCAATGGAGTCGCTAGGCAAATTGCGCACGGTATTCGCCGCGCGAGGCAGCGTGACCGCCGGCAATTCGTCACAGATGTCAGACGGGGCGGGTGCCGTCATTCTGATGAGTGAACGCGCACTAAAAAAATACAACATCACACCGCTGGCGAAATTCCATTCGTTTGCCGTCGCGGGTGTTCCGCCAGAAATCATGGGCATTGGTCCAATCAAAGCGATCCCCAAAGTATTGAAGCAGGCGGGGGTGCATCAAGACGATCTCGGCTGGATTGAGTTAAACGAAGCGTTCGCCGCGCAAGCGCTGGCGGTGATAAAAGACTTGGGGCTGAATCCGGAGAAGGTCAATCCACAGGGTGGTGCCATTGCGTTGGGCCACCCGCTCGGCGCAACCGGTGCGCTCCGCACCGCAACGCTGGTACACGGCATGCGCCGCACTAAACAAAAGTGGGGCATGGTGACGATGTGTATTGGGACGGGTATGGGTGCCGCAGGATTGTTCGAGGCGCTTTAGAAACGTTAGGTCCGGCAACAACCGTCCGCAACCGGCACCGACCGGCACCGACCGGCAACAATCGGCACCAACGCACGCTCGCCTCTTTTCAAAAATGTTGCGGCGCAATAGATTTTTGTTGATACAAATGTTGTGGCTATCGGCCTGTGAAATTGGTGCGCTGCCGCATGAAAACTGTGCCGTTTGCGTGCGGGAAAACAACACTTGTTGCGCACTTTTGCGGTAGAGTCCGTCGCAATAGGTCGGGCGCATTTTTGGTGTGCGTGATAAGTGCGAAGTGCGACGTGCGAAGTGCGCTGTTCGATACATGTGCCCGATCACAAAAATTTATTTCATGAATCCGCCGAGGAGAATAAGCGATGTCAATGTCTCAACCACAACGCACCCGCGTCCGTTTTGTCGCCCCCACGCTCAAATTGTCTGCGCTCGCAGTTGGTCTTGCACTGGCTGGTGCGGCGAGCGCGGAACAATTCAAATTTGACAACGGCCTGACGGGTAGCTTTGACTCCACCTTCTCATACGGTTTGTCGATCCGCACGCAGGATCCTTCGAGAGATTTGATCGGCATCGCCAACGGTGGTACCTCGCGCTCGGTGAACGAAGACGACGGCGCACGCAACTACAAGAAAAATCAGCCGTTCGCGAATGTGCTTAAGGGCACTCATGAGTTATCTGCCAAGTGGGAAGACTGGGGCCTGTTGCTCCGCGGCACCTACTTCACCGATTTCACCAATCGCAACAAATCTGAACTCGGCCCGATCGCAAGACAGCGCATGGGTAACGATGCCCGCATGCTCGATGCTTTTATTTTTAAGGGCTTCGATGTCTACGGAAAAAATTTGCGCCTGCGCCTCGGCAATCAGGTGATCTCGTGGGGCGAATCCACCTTCATTCCAAACAGCATCAACTCCATCAACGCCGTGGACTTGGTCAAACTGCGCACGCCTGGCTCGGAGCTTAAAGAAGCGTTCCTGCCAACCGCAAGTATTTGGGCTTCGATGGAATTGACCAAAAACGCCAGCATGGAAGCGTTTGTGCAGTTCAACCATGACAAGACCAAACTCGACCCGCGCGGTTCGTATTGGAGCAATAACGACTTTGCGTCCGACGACTCGACTCAGGTATTTGTCGGGTTTGGCCGTCGTGGCGATTTGACGCGTCAGGCACCATTAAACCCGGTCGCGCTGGCCACGCCGGGCGCTGGTGGTATTGCGCAGGCACTGTATGGACCATTCAGCCCGGCTGCGCAAGTCTGGGCGCCACGTGGCAACGACGTTCCACCATCTGACAGCGGCCAGTACGGAATAGCGCTGCGCTACTTGGCACCAGCCTTCAACAACACGGAGTTCGGTCTCTATTACCTTAACTACCACAGCCGCATTCCACTCTTCTCCGGCGTCAAAGGAACGGTGACCTCTGTCCTGACTGGTGGTCCGTTGGGTGCCGCAACCGGCCAAACCGGCACGGCGACCTACTTTGCCGAGTATCCAGAGAACATCCGTTTGTACGGCTTCAGCTTCAACACACAAGGCCCCGCTGGTATCGCGTTGCAAGGTGAGTACTCGTACAGACCAAATCAACCAATCCAATATTCAACCCCTGAATTGTTATTGGCCGCACTTGGCGCGCCTAACCTCATCACGGGTTTTGAGACCATTCCTGGAACCGTGAGCGCATCACTCCCGTTTGGTGCGTCGCGCGCCGGTCTCGTGCCTAACGGCACGTTCCAGCGTGGCTGGGACCGCACCAAAATGAGCCAGATGCAAATGACGGCGACCAAATCGATCCCGTCTATTTTTGCGGCTGAGCAGTTGGTGATGGTCGGTGAATTTGGCTACACGAAGTACCACGGATTGCGTCAAGACGTGAAGTACAACGGTCCTGGCGTGTTCCTGCCCGCAACCTTGCAAGGTGCAATCGCGACGTCAGCGGGCTCGGTGCAAAACGAAGGCTTTATTACTGAGTCATCGTATGGTTATCGTTTAGTCGGCCGCTTGGAATACGCGAACGCCTTCATGGGGGCGAACTTCGCGCCGCGTGTTGCGTTCAACCACGACATCAAGGGTGTTTCGCAAACCTTCAACGAGGGTGTGAAATCGTTTTCGATTGGTGCCAACATGGACTACCAGCGCAAACTGAGCGTCGATCTTTCTTGGACCAGCTACTTCGGTGGTCGCACCTATTGCGGCACCGATACGGTTGTCAACCCGGCCGCGCAGGGCGCGTTGGTTGCGCAGACCGCGCTGCAAGGTGCGTCGTCCTGTTCGTCGGCCAACCCAATAAAAGATCGTGACTTTGTCTCACTGGTAGTGTCCTACTCGTTCTAACTGTTTGAAGCAACCAGCGCCGCGCAGGGGGTGCTGGTAGTCGCCTTATAGCTCGCACCTTGACGCGCTAAAGGCAGTGCAAGTTTTAAACCAATAATTCTGGAGGATGATGATGAAAGCGAAACAACTCGCGGTAGTACTGTCGGCGAGCTTGTCCGTGTTGGCGATGTCAAACGTCGCTCACGCACAACTTGCCGCAGCCGATGTAGCTAAGCTCGGCACGACTCTCACGCCAATGGGCGCTGACAAGGGCGCAAATGCGGCGGGCACAATCCCGGCGTGGGATGGTGGCTTAACAAAGGTGCCGGCTGGCGTGACGTTTAAGGCGGCTGGTTACTATCCTGATCCATTTCCAAATGACAAGCCACTGTTCACCATCAACGCGGCGAACATGGACAAGTACAAAGACAATCTCACGCCAGGCCAAATGGCGATGTTGAAGCAGTACCCGAACTATAAGTTGCCGGTATACCAAACCCGTCGTACCGCAGCCTATCCGGAGGGTAGCTACAAAGAAACCAAAGAGTGCGCGGCTAAGGCCAAACTGGCCACTGGTGGCAATGGTGTGACAGGTTGTACCGGGGGCACACCGTTCCCGATTCCAAAGACGGGTCTGGAAGCCATTTGGAACCACATCCTTCACTACAAGGGCGATACCTTTGCGATGCATTGGTCACAAGCGGCGGTTACCGCGTCGGGCGACTATGCGTTGGTGAAGTTTGAGTATGAGTACGATCTGGCGTATGGCAACCTCTCCAAGCAAGTCGCACAACGTGAGCCAAACCTGATCCTGAATTACCTGCAAGAAGTTACCGCGCCGGCGCGTCTGGCGGGGCAAATCTTGTTGGTCAAGGACACCGTCGACCAAGCCAAAGAGCCGCGCTCTGCTTGGACGTATAACCCAGGTCAGCGGCGTGTACGCTTGGCACCAAACGTGGCCTATGACAACCCCGGCACGGCCGCCGACGGCTTGCGCACCAACGATGACTTCGGCATGTACAACGGTGCCACTGACCGTTACGACTGGACGCTGGTGGGCAAAAAGGAGATGTACATTCCGTATAATTCCTACCGCCTGACAGATCCGAAAGTTAAGTACGCCGATCTGCTTCGCCCAGGCCACATCAACCAAGACCTCACCCGTTATGGGCTGCATCGCGTGTGGGTGGTTGACGCGAAATTGAAGGCTGGCACGTCACACATCTACTCGCGTCGCACCTTCTATATTGATGAAGACAGCTGGAACGTCATCATGGTCGACAAGTATGATGGTCGCGGTCAACTGTGGCGTTTTGCTGAACTACATAGCGAAAACTGGTATGACGTGCCAATGTGGTTTGGCACCATCGAGGTCCACCACGATCTCCAATCGCGTCGTTATATCGCGATGGGTCTGCGTTCCGAAGAAAGCAAAATCTTCCAGCCAATCAAACGTAGTGCGGCAGACTACACACCGCAAGCGCTGCGTGGAGCCGGCACACGCTAGGTCTGGCGCTAGCAGTAATGCATGACGCGATTCGGGGACAAGCAGGTGTTGTCCCCGAATCGTTTTCAGAGTAGTGTGATTTGTAAACATCCAAGCCTTGCACCGATTCCATCCGTGTCTTCGTCAAAGTGATCCGATCATGAAACCTAGTGTTGGCAAGTTCTTCCTTGCGGCAATCGCGAGTGGTGCGCTACTAGCTGGTGCGGCTGTTGCGCAGATCAACCCGTCGGTGACGCCGGCGGTGGGACCGCTGAGCAAACAAACGATGTCGCGACTCCTGCTGACGGACGTGGCGCGTGAAGGTAAGCGCATTGTTGCGGTAGGCGATCGTGGCTACATCGTTTATTCGGATAATGATGGTGAATCTTGGCAACGCGCAAAAACCCCGCCGGGTCTCGCGCTGCTCAATAGCGTCTATTTTTCAGACGCCAATACCGTGTGGGCAGTTGGCCACGATTCGGTAATTTTGAAATCAAGCGATCAAGGTAAAGAGTGGACACAGGCCTACTCGTCGGCGAAGGATCAGCGCCCCTTGATGGACATTTTGTTTGTCGATGCAAATCACGGTTTTGCGGTGGGTGCCTACGGCGCGTTTCTGGAAACCCTAGACGCCGGGAAAAGTTGGACCTTGCGAAAAGTGATCCCGTCTGCGGCCAAGCCAAAGCTTGTCGTTAAGTCAGTTCGCGGAGGTCGCAATGCCGGTGCTGAGGTCGACGACGAATCCGAAAAGTCGGTCGATGAAGACAAGCACCTCAACGCGATCATCAAACTCAGCGGCAGCAAACTCTTTATCGCCGGTGAAGCCGGCACGATGTTGCTGTCTAACGATACCGGGAAAACGTGGGAACGCGTTGTCTCGCCATATAAGGGCTCCTATTTTGGTGCCATGCTTGCCAATGATGGTGGCGTGTTGGCGCTTGGTCTGCGCGGCAACGTGTTCCGCGCGCAAGATTCGAGCCTAACCGCATGGACGCCGGTGGTGACGAACACCAAAGCCTCCATGATGGGGGCGACCAAATTGGCAGATGGCGCAATCATATTGTCGGGTCTTTCGGGGACGTTGTTGATGTCGCGTGATAACGGACGGACCTTTGCGCCGATCGAATCGGGAACCATCAAGCCATTAGCCGCGACCGTGCAAGGAAAAGGTGCCACGTTGTTGGTCGTCGGTGAGACGGGTGCGCGTGATGTTGCTCTCGCGGCGGTGCCTGCAAGTGCAGCGTCGCCAGGTGCAGCGCTGCCCGGTGTGGCACTGCCGGGTGCTGCGGCAAAACCATAACATCAAAAAGCCAAGAGTCATCAGACGTATTTCTTCGGACTACTCGCCAAATGAACCTACACAACATCATAGCCAAATTTTCTGCGTTGGTATTTAACAACCGACGTGTACTGCTGATTATCTTTAGCGTGATGACAGCGCTGTTTCTTGTCTCGGCAAGCCAGCTGCGCGTCGATGCCGGGTTCAACAAGATGGTGCCGCTGAGCCACCCGTACATGAAGGTCTACAAAGAATACGAAACAGTATTCGGTGGGGCTAACCGTGTTGCGATCGCGATCGTTCAGAAACAAGGCGACATCTATAACAAAGAGTTCATGGACACGCTCAAGGCCGCGACCAATGAAATATTGGTTCTCGAGGGCGTCGACAAAGCGAGTGTGCGTTCGTTGTTTACGCCGAACACAAGATTTATTGAAGTCGTCGAAGAAGGATTTGCCGGCGGCAACGTCATCCCCGCGACTTTTCAGGGGACGCCTGAAGATTTGGCCATCGTTAAATCAAATGTGCAGAAGTCCAACGAGATTGGGCGCACCGTCGCGACCGACTTCAGCGGTGCGCTAATTTCGGCAGGGCTGCTTGAGGCCATCCCGAAAGAAGGTGGCAAGATCGAGAAGCTAAATTACTTCGAACTCTCGCGGAAGCTCGATGCGATCCGCGCGAAACATGAAGGGCCAAATCGCAGCGTTCATATTATTGGGTTTGCCAAAGCGGTGGGGGATATCGCCAGCGGCGCACAAGGTGTGGTGACCTTCTTCGGCATCGCATTCCTGATCACCGCGGTACTGATGTATTGGTTTGTGAAAGACATCAAGTTGACGGTCATTTCGCTGGTTGTAGCCATGATGCCGGTGCTGTGGCTACTCGGTACGTTGCCGATTATTGGCTTTGGTATTGATCCCCTGTCGATCCTCGTGCCATTCCTGATATTTTCGATCGGGGTTTCACACGCGGTGCAGATGACCAAATCATGGGAGCGCGCGGTCTCCGACGGCATGAGTAGTCTTGACGCGGCCAAACACTCATTTGCCAATTTGTTCATTCCCGGCACACTCGCATTGCTGACTAATGTGCTGGGCTTTGCCGTCATCATGATCATCCCCATTGATATTGTGCGTGAGCTCGGTATTACCGCCTCTCTCGGTGTCGCGTGGATGATCATCACCAACAAGATGTTGTTGCCCATCTTGCTATCGTATCTTAAGGTGTCTCCACGTACGCTTCAAAAAGAACATGCGCAGGGCGACCGATTTGACAAATTGTGGCGCGTCGCCGCAGGCTTTGCGGGCAAGAAGAATGCGTTGTGGAGTATTGGCGTGTCGGCGCTGGTGTTGGCCTTCGGCATTTGGAAAGCGCAGGACCTGAAAGTTGGTGACTACGGACAAGGTGTCCCAGAGCTGCGGGCGGAGTCGCGTTACAACATGGATAACGCGATGATTGTCTCCAAATTTGCGATTGGCGTGAATACGCTTGGCGTCGTCGCGCAGACCAAGGACGTTCCGGGCGCATGTACCAACTACGACGTCATGACCACCATCGAGAAATTTGATTGGTATATGCAAAACGTGGCTGGCACCCAATCGGTCATGTCGCTGCCCGGCGTTGCGAAGACAATCAACGCGGGATTTAACGAGGGCAACTTGCGCTGGCGCCAATTGCCGCGTGACCCGACCACCATGGCACAGAGCGTCACCCCGGTGGATACGGCAACGGGCCTACTCAATCCGGATTGCTCGGCCATGCAGGTGCTCGTCAATACGACCGATCAACAGGGTGATACGTTGCGGCGCATGGTGACCGAGGTTAAAAATTTCGCCAAAGACGCCAATACGCCGAACCTAGAATTCA
>JACMOJ010000094.1 GCA_014378085.1 Burkholderiales bacterium
CCTGCCGTTGTCGCCCGCTTAGCTCGAACGTTGGGCGACAGCTTTCCGGCAACTCGTTTCGTCAGGGCCGACGGCTGCTTTGGGCACATTGCAGCCGGCCCCCCAAAGTCGGGAAGGTGCCCAAAGCCGAAGTTCACCGAGCCACGGCAATAGGCTGACTGGAGTCGCTAATTTATGGCAAACAAGCGACCGCTGCCGCCAGCACCGGGGTTATGCCCCAGGAGGTGGTGTAAGTTTTTAACGCCTGCGGACATGATTGAGTACAAACCCTACCTGCATTCGCGGGGATTGGTGCCGGGAAAACATCTAACACCCCTAGACCCCATAGAGGTAACCTTTTTAATTTAAACCAGCAATGATGAAGGGAGGCGCTCATGCGGTGGTTAAAGTCTTTGTGCGTGGCGTTTTTCGCGCTTGTTTCTGTGGCGAGCGCCAGTGCGGCGGCCATTCAGGCCAGTTATACGTCGCTCGGCGGCAATGCGTGGTCTGCGGCGTTCACCGTCACCAACAACGGTGACGCAGCGCCGATCAGCGAGTTCACCGTCTTCTTCTCGGAGGCGCTGTTCTCCAACCTCAGTCTTGGCGGGTCGCCGTCCACTTGGGACAGCATCATCATCCAGCCGGACACAGGCATTCCCGCTGCGGGCTATCTGGATGCCCTGGAGCTCGACAGCAACGATGCCCTCGGCCTTGGGGCCAGCCAGGGTGGGTTCGTCGTTAGCTTTGACTTCTTGGGTCAGGGTGCGCCGGGCGTTCTGCCGTTCGACATCGTGGACCCGAACAACAACTTCGCATTGGTCTCTTCGGGCAGGACGACTTCGGTCTTTACCAACCCTGGCACAGTGCCCGAGCCGAATGGCCTAGCTCTGGCTTTACTGGCCATCTTTGCTGCGGGAGCAAAGCGAGGCGCCCTGAGATTCCAATGGATCCGGTGCAACGTCCTTGCTAAGCAAACAAGGGGTGCATAGGTATGAATTCCATCCGCTCGGTTTTGAAAAACGCTTCATATGGACTGGTATTTGTGCTTGCAGGGTGCGGCGGAGGTGGCGACTCGACTCCGAAAGCGAACCCGTCTGGACTACAAATCCCCAACGCCAAAACACTTGCCGCTTCTCAGGGAGCAACCACGTCCGTCGTTTCTCTTGTCAAGGTCAGTGAAACACGTGTTAGTCGCACAGTTTACGACTACGTATTCCGTGTCGTAATTCAGAACGGATCAGCTGCACGCGCGGCACTTACTGCTACAGCTTTGTCGGCAGGACTTGGTACTACAGTGATAAGTGCTAGTGTTCTGGTTGGTGATGTCGGCGCAGGATCCTCGTTAACACCAGAGGCGACAATTACGCTTCGTCATGATAGAGCGTACCAATTCAATGGTGCTGGCTTAGCATGGACTTTTACTGATGGCATCAATGGAGTTCCGGTTCCGCCAGAACCGAACGCTACGCAAAATAATTCGACGATCGCTGGTGTCGATACCAATAAGAATGGAATACGAGATGACGTAGAAAGGTCACTTGCGACTAGGTTTGGCGGCAATCTTTCGGAATTCAAAACTGCGACCCAACACGCCTCGACGCTTCAAGCTGCAATAACTGGCCCGACCGAGCTGGTTAAAAATCTTCATGTCAAATCGATAGCGTGCGCACCGCTGGAACTTCTCCGTAGACTGAAAGAGACAACCCTGCTTACGTTGAATACTTCAGACAGGCGTGGAAGCTACGGCGAGGCATTTGCAGGCGTTGAAATTTCTAACGAAGGATGCGGCGTATGAATGCTTCGATCAAGGTATTTGGTTTCCTATGTGCGGTGATTCTATCGCTCCCTGGTAGTGTTCACGCAGCAACCAAGAATGTAATTTACATAAATGGTATTCAAAATACCATTGAAGCTGCTGCTGAATCGCTTGCGGCCATGCAGGATAGGCTGGAAAAATCAACAAACAGGGTGGCTGGAAAAAAGAAGGCATTCTCTGTCAGTGCCATCTGGAACCCAATTGGTTGGAACGGTACCAAAGACGGCTCAGATTTTTCACAAGACAAGATGGAGTTGTTTCTTGAAAAGACTGCCGAGGAAAAAGTCTCACTGGATTTTCAAAGAATAATCGCGCCATACAATCAGTCGCGTGAGATCGATAAGGCAGCGGCAGCTCGGGTGGTGGCGTACTTGGACGACATGACGCCGGGGGATAATTCCCTGGAAGCTGATGGAAAAATAACTGATGCCAATATGGCCAGGTCGCAGCAGGCGGTTAGAAACCTAGTGGCGAGGGTACTAATTAGGCAACCAGCTGTCGTAGTCGCGCACTCCCAAGGCAATTTGTTGGCCAATTTGGCGTATGCAAAAATTGCTGCCGACTACGGAAATGATGTTTATAAAATAGTGCGGGTCGTCAATATTGCGAATAATTCGGAATTTTCCGTAAGCGGGTTAAACTTGACGCACGCAAAGGATCTCGCGCTCTTTTCGGCGGTCGGTTTGGAAACTTTGCCTAGCCAGGGCTCAAACTGGAATCGGACGACGCCAAGGTGCAGCAATTCTGCTTGCAATTTTCTGCTTGCAGCTCCGACATTTGGCGGAGTGTTTGGTACCGGCGGAGTGCTAGACCACGCATTTGTCGAGACATACTTATCAAGCGTCAACCTTCCTGTAGTGCTTAATGACCAGGGTGTGAGTTTCACTCAGGGGGCAACTCGCTTCGTCGATCGCTTTGAAGACCTTTTGTATACGGCTGCAGAATCGCTAGATCTTTCGCTGCGCACCGAGCCGATTTTACCAGCACTATTCGACACCTTTGACGGCACAGATATTGACACGACCAAATGGACTCGCGTCGTTCATCCGACCTATTCGGGAACTAGCGCAAGTGTCTCTGGCGGTGAACTTCGCCTAGCAGTTGGCGCTTATCTTCACACCGCCGGCAAAGTATCTTTCGCAGGAAGAAAGATCGTCGTCGAAGCGTTGATGGGCGACCAAGACGTCAGTCTGCTTCTGGTAGATGGCGCCGAGCTCAGTACCGGCTACTCGGCGAACGTCATTTTAGGAGGCGACACAACCTACCGCGGGTGGGGACTCGACGTCCAAACAACTGGAAAGTACGCCATCATTGGGCCGACTACCGCAGGCTCAATTACAGTTGCGGAGGGGACTAACGTTCTCATTAGTGGGGTTCATAACCCTGCACTGCTTTACCACCGGTTGACGGTGGACAAGGATGTTGTAACGTACGAACGCGGTTTAGATGCTGGCTCGCTGACTGAGCGATTGAGCACCAAGCTCGCGTCGAGTATCGATGGGCGGCCGACGTCGTTATTGCTACGATCAGGTGTTGGGCCTTATTCGCCTGGTCGAATCCAATGGGTACGTGTAACCACGACACCTTGAGATGAGTTTGTTTCGCTGAGGTATTTGAGAGCGGCTGATGGTTTCTTAAGCGACCTTCGGCTCGGTCAAAGGAGCGGCAACCGGGGGTTGCCGCCGTTCCTTATCGCCGAGACCTCGCAAGTATTTTTGCTCGGGCGGGCCACGCAGATAACCGCTTGAGGGCAGCCAGTTCTTATCGGCCCGTGTCTGCAATGGGTCGACAGCGTAATTTGGCAGCCCGCGAATGCACCCATTGGAGATGCGGTGCGATGCTGCCGTCAATCTTGAGGCGGTGGGCGACAACTTTCAAGGGTTGATCGGGCATTTGAGTCGCATGAAAAGCGGTTCTGTCGCAATAGCA
>JACMOJ010000095.1 GCA_014378085.1 Burkholderiales bacterium
ATCAGTTCGTACCGAACTCGAAAGACAATCATGACCACCACACCGTTGACACCTACGCAAAAAATGACGCTACCCCTCAAAGATCCCACATTGCTGCGCCAGCAAAGTTACATCGGCGGCGTGTGGTCCGACGCGGTGGCCGGTAAAACGTTTGTGGTCGATAACCCGGCAGACTCGTCACACGTTGCCGATGTGGCGGACTGCGGTGCCGCAGAAACCAAACGCGCCATTGACGCCGCCAACGCCGCGCTGCCCGCATGGCGCGGCATGACCGCCAAGGCGCGCGGCAGCATCCTGCGCAAGTGGTTCGACCTGATGGTCGCCAATGTTGATGACCTCGCACAGATACTGGTGGCCGAAAACGGCAAACCGCTCGCGGAAGCCAAGGGCGAAATCTTATTTGGCGCGTCTTTCATCGAGTGGTTCGCCGAAGAGGGAAAACGCGTCTACGGCGATGTCATCCCGCCGCATCTGCCGGACAAACGGTTGTTGGTCATCAAACAAGCCATCGGTGTAACCGCCGCCATCACGCCATGGAATTTTCCGAATGGCATGATCGCGCGCAAGGCCGGTCCGGCACTCGCCGCAGGATGCACGATGGTGCTTAAACCCGCCGAGCAAACGCCGTTATCGGCGCTGGCGCTGGCTGAACTCGCGCACCGCGCTGGCGTTCCGAAAGGCGTATTTAACGTCGTCACGGGTAGCGCGGCGTCCGCCCCTGCCATCGGCGGCGAACTTTGCGCAAACCCGATCGTGCGGAAGATGTCCTTTACGGGCTCGACCGAAGTCGGTCGGATACTCATGCGCCAATGCGCCCAAACGATCAAGAAAATGTCGCTTGAGTTAGGCGGCAATGCACCGTTCATTGTGTTTGACGATGCCGACCTCGACGCGGCGGTTGAAGGGTTGATGCAGGCAAAGTTTCGTAACGCTGGCCAGACTTGTGTGAGTGCAAATCGTATCTACGTGCAAGACAGCGTGTACGACGCGTTTGCCGATAAGCTGAAAACCAAGATGGCAATCTTGAAAGTCGGCCAAGGCAACGAAACCGGCATCAACGTCGGCCCGCTAATTGATGACAATGCGATCACAAAGGTGAAAGAGCATGTGGCAGATGCCGTGGCACACGGCGCGCAGGTGGTGTTGGGCGGCCAGTCACACGCGCTTGGCGGAAGGTTTTTTGTTCCCACGTTATTGACCAACGTGCCCACCACCGCGCGGGTTTCACGCGAAGAAACGTTCGGCCCCATCGCGCCGCTGATTCGTTTCACCACCGACGAAGAAGCCGTCACGTGGGCGAACAACACCGAATTTGGATTGGCCGCCTACTTTTATGCACAGAATATTTCGCGCGTCTTCAAAGTGGCCGAAGCACTCGAGACCGGCATGGTCGGTGTCAACACCGGCATGATCTCCAATGAGCTGGCACCGTTTGGCGGTATAAAACAATCCGGCTTGGGTCGCGAAGGCTCGAAGTACGGCATTGATGACTATATTGAAATCAAGTATTTGTGTTTGAGCGTTTAAATCCGTTGGGCAATCGCGACCTCATGTTGATGCCGATAAAAATCCTCCGCTCATCATCTGGCGATGATTCGCCGCCCTCTTTTGCAAAGGGGGCAGACGGACGCGCAGCAGCCGGCGGGGGATTTACACACTACCCTTTAGTGAAAAAACGTTGTAACGACAGATGAACGCAGATAAATATATGAAACGTCAATTGGCTCTCGGTGATCACTACGCGCTGAGGGAGCTGCCGATTGCCGTATGGGAAGAAAAGCGTTCCCGCGCTGATCTGCGTGCATCTGCGTTCATCTGCGGTTTCCTAATGTTGTCGGCCGCTTTCCTATCGCCGCACACCTGCGCACAGCCTGCACCACCGCTGACCGCGCCAACCCGCGACATGCCCGAGCCCGCCAGCCAAACGGTTGAACGCAAGGTCAGTTTCTCCAAGCGCGACATGGTCGCGGCCGCCCATCCGCTGGCAACGGAAGCTGGCGTTGAAATATTGGCGAAAGGAGGCAGCGCGATCGACGCAGCGGTTGCGGTGCAAATGGTATTGAACTTGGTCGAGCCACAATCGTCTGGCATCGGCGGTGGCTCCTTCATGTTGCACTACGATGCAAAGCGCAATGCCACCATCGCCTTTGATGGCCGCGAGATTGCACCACAAGCAGCCACACCGACGATGTTTTTGGGGGAGGACGGCAAGCCCATTCGCTACATGGATGCCGTGCGCAGCGGCAAATCCTTCGGCGTACCGGGCACGTTGCGTTCACTTGAAGCAGCACACGCCGCCCACGGCAATTTGCCCTGGTCCGATTTGTTCCTACCGGTGATACGGCTCGCTGAAAACGGTTACGCACTCTCCGCCCGCACCGTCCAGCAAGCGGGTAACAGCACTATCTTGCGCGACACCCCCGATACGCGGGCTATCTTCTTTAACGCCGACGGCACACCAAAAGCGGTCGGCACGGTGGTCAAAAACCCGGCGCTCGCCGCAACCATGAAGCGACTTGCGGCTGGCGGCGCGGATGCGTTTTATATGGGCGAGATTGCGCGCGACATTGTGACTGCCGTACGCGCACACGCGCGACCCGGCATCGTGACCGAAGCCGACTTTGCCGCTTACCGCGTGCGTATCAGCGATGCCATCTGTGGCGCTTATCGCGGCAATCGTGTGTGCAGCATGCCGATGCCGTCGAGTGGCGGCGTCGCGATTCTGCAAATTTTAGGCATGCTCGAGCGCTTCGATCTGCCAAAAATGAAAACTGATTCCGTTGAGGCCGCGCATTTATTTGCTGAAGCCGGTCGCCTCGCGTTTGCGGATCGCGAAAAATTTGCGGCCGACGATCGTTTCGCGGATGTGCCGGTCGCCGCGATGATTAGTCCCTCCTATTTGCGCGAACGCAGCGCACTGATTCGCCCCGACCGTAGTCTGGGCCGCGCCACGCCGGGTAATCCCGTCGCGATAAAAATTTCTCAGGCAGGTGACGCTGCTGTGGGCCTGACCGGCACCAGCCATTTTTCGATCGTAGACACCAACGGCAACGCGGTGAGTATGACGAGCTCGGTCGACGCCTCATTCGGCAGCCAGATTTTTGTGCGCGGCTTTTTCTTGAATAATCAGATGACAGATTTTTCGTTAACACCGACCGATGCCGTCGGCGTGCCAGTCGCCAACGCCATCGCGCCCGGTAAACGGCCGCGCAGCACCATGGCACCGGTGATTATCTTTGACGACAAGGGCAGGCTCAAGATGGTGGTTGGCTCGGCACTCGGCGCGACCATCGTAAACTCCGTTACCAAAACCATCATCGGTGCCCTCGACTGGCAACTTGACGCACAGGCGGCAATCGCGCTACCCAATGGCGGCAGCCGCAACGGGCCGACGGATATCGAGCGTGGCGCTAACGCGGAAAAATTGGCGAGCGCATTACGCACCATCGGCCATGAAGTGCGTATTGGCGACATTCCCAGCGGCTTACACGCGGTGCTGCGCGTGCCCGACGGCTGGCAAGGTGGCGTCGATCCGCGCCGTGAAGGTGCGGCTAAAGGTCGCTGAAGTTTTAATTCTGTAAAGGATAATCCACATGAAAAAGATCATCACACTCGTTTTTGTTTTTATTTCAACCCTAACATTAGGCTGCTTTATGAATACACCTGCCGTGACCTCTACCACACCCACACCACCCACACCACCATCAGCAGCCGCGCCTGTTTACCCCTCTGCCGTTACCGAACTCACCAAAATCGACACTGTCGTCGGCACCGGCACCATCGCTGCGACTGGCGGCACCACGCGTGTGCATTACACCGGTTGGCTGTTTGTCCCAGGCGAGGGGGGCGCTGCCGGGAGCAAGGGCAAGAAATTTGATTCCTCACTGGATCGTAATGACCCGTTTGAATTCACCATCGGTCAACGCCGCGTCATCGCTGGCTGGGAGCAAGGCGTGGCCGGCATGGCAGTTGGCGGCAAACGCACCCTCATCATCCCGCCGGCGCTGGGTTATGGCGCACGCGGTGCCGGCGGCGCCATTCCGCCAAACGCCACGCTCGTGTTTGAAATCGAACTACTTGCGGTGAAATAACTTCATGCGGACCTTCGGCGCCATCATCATTGGTGATGAAATTTTGTCGGGCAAACGCCACGACAAGCATTTGTCGAAGGTCATTGAGCACCTCGGTACACGCGGCCTCTGGTTGTCGTACGCAAACTACATCGGCGACGAGCCGCCGCGCATCACCGCGGTATTACGCCAGTCATTTGCGAACGATGATGTGGTGTTTTCGTTTGGCGGGATAGGCGCAACACCGGACGATCACACCCGCCAGTGCGCAGCAGCGGCGCTTGGTGTTGACATCGCCGAGCATCCTGAAGCGATTGCAGAAATGCAGGCCAAGCCGGATTTTGAATTGACGCCTAACCGACGCAAGATGGCTGAGTTCCCGATCGGGGCCACGATCATTCCGAACCCCTACAACCAGATTGCGGCGTTCTCATTCGGCGACCACCACTTTCTTCCCGGCTTTCCCGAAATGTCGTGGCCGATGATGGAATGGGTGCTCGATAAACATTACGCGTACCTTTTCCACTCGGTGGAGACCGCCAGCGAATCGATATTGATTCAAGAGGCGGGTGAATCGAACTTGATCGACATGATGAATGCCGTGGTGGCGCGTTATCCGAACATCCGCCTTTCATCACTACCCAAACACATTCCGGGCGGTCGGCAGATTGAATTTTCATTGTCGGGCAATCCCGCTGATGTACCAGCGGCGATGGCCGAAGCCCGGGCAGAAGTTACCCGACTAGGTTACCCCTTTACCGATCTGTAGCGTCTCTTGCTGGAGTCATTCCATGGGTCTTCGCGATATGAATCAGGTCACATCAGTTAGCAAGCTGCCTGCATCAAGCCACTTCATCAACAGCGCGTTCAACGTGTTGCTGAAGCGATGACATTTAACCGTACGGCAGGCAATTTTGCGCTGTCGTTAGCGACTAACTTGCGAAGCGCCGCACCTAGCGCCACACATTTCGCCACATTGATCTCGGCCTGCCTTGTCATGGCTGGCTGGTCTTTCTCGGCGTCCGCACAAGCCACGCCCGAAGCCCTTTGGGCGGCACTGAAACAAGGTGGCCACGTGCTGCTTCTGCGCCACACCGAAACCGTTCCGGGCATCGGTGATCCACCCGGTTTCCGTTTGGACGACTGCACAACGCAACGCAACCTAAGCGTCGCCGGTCGCGCCCAAGCACGCGCCTGGGGCAAGGCGTTGGCCGATAACGGTATTCAAACCAGTGGTGTGTTTGCGTCCGTATGGTGTCGCTGTGTTGATACGGCCGTGCTCGCATTCGGCAAAGCCGATACCTGGCCGGCGCTCAATTCACACTTCGAGACTGGTTCGGGTGACATTCAAGCGCAGCAAGTGCGCGGCGGCATTCCCGCTCGTATGAAACCCGGCAAGACGCTAATACTCGTCACACATCAAGTCAACATCACCGCACTTACCGGCCGCACGCCGGCGATGGGGGAGGCGGTGGTTTTTCGCGTCGTTGCATCAACGGACAAGTCCCAGCCACCGAAGCTCGATGTTGTCGGTATGCTAAAGCTAACGTAGAAAGTGTCCAAAGGACGGGCGTTTCGAAGCAGAACTGCTCCAAGACGCCCGCCGAGAAAGGACTTTACTTGTTTTCTTTGGACGTTCTGGCGGGCGTTGTTGTCTGCATCATCGATGGCGCTACCTTCTCGTCGCTGACGATTAAGGCGACAATTTCAACGGCGATCTTCACGTCATCACTGACGGTGCCGGACCAGCCCTTCATGCCAAACTCGAAACGCTTCACCGTCACTTCTGTCGAGGCGGTGCAGCGTGCGGACTTAGCGCTACTCACCGGCTCACATGCCGATTTCATGACGGTCAGCGTGACGGGCTTTGTCGTGCCGACGAGCGTGATGTTGCCGTCGATGGCGATCAGCTTTTCGCCCTCGTAACGAAATCGCGTCGACTTAAATTCGATGGTCGGGAATCGATCAACGTCAAAAAACTCTGGCCCACGCAACATGCGGCGTTTAGATTCGCTATCGAAGTTACTCGGGGTCAGCGTCGTTGCATCAATGATGACGTGAATAGACGGCTCGCGCTCCGTCGCAGGCTTGAGTGGCTCGTAGTTCAGGCTGCCGGTCATCCGGGTGAAGACACCGCGCACCGGAATAAACCCTAAATACTTGGTCTCGTAGGTGGTCTTGGTCGCAACAGGATCAATCTCATAACGCGCCGCGTTGGCCGATGTGCTGATCAACAGCAGCAGTGCGGTCGAAACCATCAAAGCGCCAAGCGCGTTAGTCGAACGCGTCGTCATGCTTGTTCTGCGCGGCAAAAAACTTGTCAATCACGCGGCGATCTTTCTTGGTCGGTCGGCCTGGAAACACGGACGGCGGCAAATCTGCGAGCTCTTTTCTAAGCGATTCCCGTGCCAATACACTGTCTTCGGTCTCGCGGTAAAAGGTCTCGGCTAGTTTGGCCGCCACCCGCTTTTCAGCGAGATTGGTCACCACAATACGCCACTCGTATGGCGGTTTCCTGACAAGCAACACGTCGCCAACTTTAATGCTTTTGGCTGGTTTCACGCGCTCGTCGTTCACATAGACGCGTCGCGCGTTGATCGCATCAATGGCGATTTCGCGGGTCTTAAAAAACCGCGAGGCAATCAACCATTTATCGATGCGAACGCTAGCGAGCATTGCGAGATACTGCTTTAAATTCTGCATGGCAATTGGACCAGCAGATGGACGCAGATGGACGCACATGAAGAAGCAAATGCGCGCAGCCAGAGGCGCTTCGTAACAGCGCCATCGAAGACATTTGCCTCACCACTGTCACCCGCGCGCGGCCGACATTACCCTTGCCCCCGACTGAGCTCATCTGCGCTCGTCTGCGCTCATCGGCGTCTCCAAACTGGCTTTTTCTGCACCCTCACAGCTCATTTCCCCGTCTTGGCCAATTTTACGGACGCGATATTCATGGGTAGCCCCGTGCCAGTGTCGTACTCCACCCCCGCCATAACGCCAAGCGACGCAATTTGTTTGGCCGACTTGGCGCTGTTGTAAACCGCGTACATCGCCCCAAGCGCAAAATCGCGCCCCGAGCCAATCGCCCAGAAGCGATCAAACTCAAACACCTCGCGCATCGAATACACGCCGAATATCCCGGTAGCGTTTACCACCAACGCGGTCAGCTGTGACGACTCATAAGGATCGTCGTCTTCCTCTTTCGGGTTGAGGTATGCCTCATCCTTTAAGATCGGATGAATCTTGCGAAAACTTTCGTATATTTCATGGCGCCCGTTGAAGCTGAAGTCTTTCGCGTTTTCGTGATTCTTCAGGATGCTTTCTAGCACCATTTGGTGAGCAGCGGATCCTGCGATGCCAAAAAACGAACCGTTGTGGCGCAGAATTTTTTCTGGTGCGGCGTCATGTTTGCTGCCCAGGCGCGTGGCACCAAAAGTGGTCAGCGTATCGCCGGCAATGACGGCTTGGCCGCCCTTTTTGACTACAACAATGGTGGTCATGATGGTTCCGAATTCAGGGAAGTGTATGCACCATTCTAGACGCTCCCGCCAGCCCGGTTTGGCGCGTTAACCCGAATCGGGAGAAACCCGACCCGACGGAAGGCAATCGAGGCCGAAAATCGTGAATTTTCATTGACTTAGGTGCATCATCCGAGCACAATTTTCGTTTTGTTGCGTGACGTTTCCGTGGCACCCTGCCGACCATCAAACATGTCTCGAACCGCACCCAACCTCGCACCCAACCTCGCACGCAACCTTGCACCCAACATCCCACCCAACATCGCACCCTAACATCCCACCCACCTTTTAGCGGACCACGTCATGAATCTGCCGACAATCTCTACTACCTCATTGCGCCTAAAAACTCTTGTTGCCGGAATTTTTATCGGAACTGCCGTCAGCGCCTCGATGGTCGGCGCTTCCGCTGAAGCCAAGACCTTCCGCTGGGCATCGCAAGGCGATGTGCTGACGATGGATCCTCACGCGCAAAACGAGGGCCTCAACAATTCGGTTGCCGATCACATTTACGAACCGCTGGTGTCGCGAAATCGCCAGATGGCGTTGGAACCTTGCCTCGCGGTTTCTTGGCAATTTATCAATCCCACCACCACCCGTTTTAAGCTGCGCGATAAGGTCACCTTCCACGACGGCACACCGTTCACCGCTGACGACGTGGTGTTTTCCATTGGCCGCGCTATGGAAAAGACGTCGAATTTCATCTCCCTCACACAGGGCATCAAAGAAGCCCGCAAGGTTGACAACCTCACCATCGACATCATCACCACCGGACCAAACCCGACGCTACTCGATCAACTCACACAATTACGTGTGATGAGCCGTGCCTGGGCAACCAAGTACAACGTGCAACGCCCGCAAGACTTTAAGAACAACGAAGAGACCTTTGCCGCCCGCAACGCCAATGGCACTGGCCCGTTTGTGCTGCGCGTGCGTGAGCCCGATGTGAAGACCGTGATGGTGGCGAATTCCAACTGGTGGGGCAAGCGTGAGTCAAACGTGACCGAAATGATCTATCGGCCGATCAAACAAGACGCCACCCGCGTATCCGCGCTGATCACTGGTGAAATTGATTTGGTGCTCGATCCGCCACTTCAAGACTTGGGCAACCTGAAAAACAACTCAGCACTGAAAATTCTGGAGGGCAACGAGGTACGCACCGTGTTTTTTGCCATGGACCAAGGGCGCAACGAATTGCTGTATTCCAACGTGAAGGGCAAAAACCCGTTCAAAGACGTTCGTGTGCGCCAGGCAATGTTGCTGACCATTGATGTAAATGCGCTGCAAAAAACTGTCATGCGTGGTTTGTCACTACCCACCATGTCGATGATTGCCCCGCAGGTGCGCGGCTACTCCAAAGACCTTGAAAAGCGTCCGCCGGTGGATATCGCCAAGGCGAAGAAACTGATGACCGAGGCGGGTTATCCAAATGGCTTTGAAGTCACGATGGATTGTCCGAACAACCGCTACATCAACGACGAACGTATTTGCACCGCAGTCGCCGGCATGCTCTCGAAGATCGACATGAAGATCAAGCTGAATTCGATGCCGCGTGTCACCTATTTCCCAAAGATCCAAAACAGCGACACCAGCTTTTACCTCTACGGCTGGGGTGTTCCAACCTTTGATTCCCTCTACACGCTGCAATCGATCATCCACACCAAGAATACGACTGGTGACGGTGAACAAAACTACGCGGGATACTCAAATACAAAAGCGGATGCCGCCATAGATGCACTCAAAACCGAGCTTGATGTGGCCAAACGCACCACCTTGACGCGTGAGGCACTGATGTTGCATCAAGCCGACGTCGGTCACATTCCGCTTCACCATCAGGTTATCCCATGGGCAATGCGCAAGAACATTACGGCGGTCCATCACCCAAATAATCAGATGTGGACCAAGTGGGTCAACGTTAACTAGTCACACACTAGCGCGCGTTCTCCGTAGCCCTACGCCGTAGCCCTATAATCACGCCGCCCGCTGAAAATCCAGCGGGCGGTGTTTTACTAAATGACGAATTCTTGCTCCCGCGCTGGAAGAACAGTGCGGCGCGCAGGTCGGAGCTTGCTGAAGCCCATGAATAGATCCTTCATTGCTGTTGCCGCAATTTTCCTCGCCGTCGGTCTTGCCTCCCCGTCAATCGTTGGGGCGAAGACGATCGTTTACGGAACACAAGACGAACCCCAAACGCTTGACCCGCACTCGGTCAATTTGGCGGTGACCAATCGACTGCTCTCGAATGTCTACGAGGGCTTGGTTTGGCGCGACAAAGATTTCAACCTAGTACCGTGGTTGGCAACCGGCTGGACCCAGCCCGACGCCAATACCTGGCGTTTCAAATTACGGCCTAATGTCAAATTTCATGATGGCAGCGCGTTTACGGCGGACGACGTGGTGTTTTCTGTACAACGCGCGCAGCACCCGCTTTCACAGCTCAAGATTTCAGTGCAAGGGGTAGAACGTGCACGCAAGGTTGATGACTTGACGGTTGATTTTGTCATGCGCGAGCCCAATCCCGTGCTGCCAAATCACCTGTTTGGGCTGCGGATTATGAATCGCGCATGGGCCGTCAAAAATAAGGCAGAGACGCCGCAAAACTACAAAGATGCGGAAGACACCTATTCTTCGCGCAACGCGAACGGCACCGGGCCGTTTATGGTGAAAGACCGTCAGCCCGACGTGCGCACGGTGCTGTTGGCACACCCCGACTGGTGGAACAAGGCCAGCCCCGAACGCGGCAACGTCACCGAAGTGAACCTGCGGCCAATCAAATCCAGCCCGACCCGCATCGCCGCATTAATCTCCAACGAAATTCAGTTCGTCAACGACCCACAGCCGCAAGACGTGCCGCGCATGCGCTCAAGTGCTGGCGTAAAGGTCACTGAGGGACAAGAAGCGCGTGTGCAATTTTTAGCCTTCGATACGCAGCGAGATGAGCTGCTGTATTCGAGTGTGAAGGGAAAAAATCCTTGGAAAGACTTGCGCGTGCGTCAGGCAGTTGCCTACGCTATCGATGCCGAGGCCATTCGTACAAAGGTGATGCGCAACATGGCGGTCTTGACCGGCACCATCATCACCTCTGGTGATCAAGGCTATTTGAAGGACGCGGACAAGCGCCTGCCGTTTGACCCAGAACGCGCCAAGAAATTACTCGCCGAAGCAGGCTACCCCGATGGCTTTTCGGTGACGCTCGATTGTGGTGACAATAAGCCCGCACCGGATATTTGCCAAGCCATTGCGCCGATGTTGGCGCGGGTGGGTATCAAGGCCACACCCAATGTGATGCCAACCGGTAATTTGTTTCCAAAGTTACAGAAGTTTGATACCAGCTTTTATTTGCTGAGCTGGACCACCCCAACCTCCGACGCGCTGTACACGCTGCAAAGCCTGCTGCGCACGCCGTTACCGAACGCCACCAGCGGCGACAATAACTACGGCCGCTACTCAAACAAAGCACTTGACGAATTGATCGACCGCTTTAAGGTGGAGACCGATCTTAAGAAACGTGACGGCATCATCGGCGAGGCACTCCTGTTGATCAATCGGGAGTTACCTGTTGTCACGTTGCACAAACCCATCATTCCATGGGCCATGCGTTCGAATATAAGTGCCGTCCTGCCGCCGAATGCCGTCCCGTATTTCTTCCGATTTAACGTTAAGTAGTTTCAGGAACCTTCATGCTCGCATTCATTATTCAACGCTTATTTCAGAGTGTACTGGTGATGTTGACGGTAGGCTTCATCGCCTTCTCGTTGTTCAACTTTGTCGGGGATCCGGTCTCGCTGATGCTTCCACCGGAAGCAACGCAGGCGGACCGTGACGAGGTACGTAAATCACTCGGCTTGGATCAACCGTTTTACGTGCAATTCGGCACGTTCCTCGGCAATGCGGTGCAGGGCAACTTCGGCATCTCGTTACGGCTTGGCAGACCGGTATCGCAACTACTGGTAGAACGACTGCCTGCCACGTTGGAACTCGCCATGACCGCTGCCGTGTTTGGCCTGTTGGTGGGTATCCCGATGGGTGTTTACACCGCGCTTAAGCGTGACAAGTGGACCTCAAAAGTGCTGCTCACCGGCTCACTGGTTGGGGTATCACTGCCAAACTTCCTGATCGGTATTTTCTTAATCCTCATTTTTGCGGTATGGCTCGGCTGGCTACCGTCGTTTGGTCGCGGTGAAACCACCGCGATTGGTTTTTGGACCACCGGTTTTCTGACCACCGAGGGTCTCAAGGCACTCATCCTCCCCGCCGTTACACTGGGTTTTTATCCAATCACCCTCATCATGCGTTTGGTACGCGCGGAAATGCTGGAGGTGTTGCGCACCGACTACATCAAGTTTGCCCGTGCGCGTGGCTTGACCAACAACGCGGTTCACTTCGGCCATGCGTTAAAAAATACGCTCGTTCCGGTGATCACCATCACCGGACTACAGCTAGGTGCCATCATCGCCTTCGCCATCATCACCGAGACCGTGTTCCAGTGGCCAGGTATGGGGCTATTGTTTATCCAAGCCGTACAGTTCGCCGACATTCCGGTGATGGCGGCGTATCTGTGTTTGATCGGCTTTATCTTTGTGGTGGTCAATCTCGTGGTTGACCTGCTGTATTTCGCGGTTGATCCAAGGCTACGTGTCGAGCGCTCCGGATCGGGAGGACATTAATATGAACGATACACTCAAACGCATTTTTGATAGCGACCTTTGGTACAGTTTTAAGCGCCATCCATTGGTGATTACTGCCGCAGTCTTATCGCTGATCTGTATTCTTGGCGCGCTATTTGCGCCGATCCTTGCGCCGCACAACCCGTTTGACCTCAAAACACTTAACTTACTCGACGCCTTCACGCCACCCGCGTGGACAGCTGCAGGCAAAGGTCAGTTTTTCCTGGGCACGGATGACCAGGGTCGCGACGTGTTATCCACCATCATGCACGGCTCGCGCGTTTCGCTCACCGTCGGCATCTGTGCAGTCGCGCTGTCGATGGTGATTGGCATCACGCTGGGGCTGATCTCCGGCTACGTTGGCGGCCCACTGGATTCGTTCATCATGCGCGTGGCGGATGTGCAGCTATCGTTTCCCGCAATCTTAATCGCATTATTGATTGACGGCGTGGCGCGGGTGGTGATCGGTAAAGACGGTCACGATGAGGTCGCCGTTTACGTGTTGATCTTTGCCATCGCCGCCTCCGGCTGGGTACAGTACGCCCGCACGGTACGTGGCTCCACGCTGGTCGAGCGCAACAAAGAGTACGTACAAGCTGCCCGCGTAATTGGGCGTAAACCATTGGCCATCATGTTCTCCCACGTGTTGCCGAACGTGATGGGGCCGGTGCTGGTGCTCGCCACGTTGCACGTGGGTGCCGCTATCATCACTGAAGCGACACTGTCGTTCTTGGGTGTCGGTGTGCCGCCAACACAACCTTCGCTCGGCACCTTAATCCGTATCGGTAACGATTTCTTGTTCTCCGGCGAATGGTGGATCACAGTATTTCCTGGCGTCATGCTGGTAATTCTGGTCCTGTCGATCAACATCATCGGTGACTGGTTGCGCGACGCCCTGAACCCGAAACTTCGATAAGCCGCGAGCATAAATATGACAACACCTCTACTCGAAGTCAGAAATCTACGTGTTCAATTCCCGACACGACGCGGACTGTTGACCGCGGTCGACGATATCAGCCTCACCATTGCCCCCGGCGAAGTGCTTGGCGTGGTAGGTGAATCTGGTGCCGGCAAGTCACTTACCGGTGCCGCCATCATCGGCCTGCTTGAGCCGCCCGGTCGTATTGCGTCAGGTGAGATTCTGCTGAACGGTCGACGCATCGATAACTTGTCGCCTGAGGAATTCCGCAAAATTCGCGGTCGCGAGATTGGCGCAATTTTCCAAGACCCGCTAACGTCGCTTAACCCGCTTTACACCATCGGCCAGCAAATCACCGAGACCATCCTCACGCATCTCGATATGACATCTAAGCAGGCCAAGCAGCGTGCCATCGATTTACTCAATGAGGTCGGCATCCCGGCCGCCGACAAACGTATCGACCACTATCCGCATCAATTCTCCGGCGGTATGCGCCAGCGTGTGGTGATTTCGTTAGCGCTCGCCGCACAGCCCAAGCTGATCATTGCGGACGAACCCACCACTGCGCTTGACGTTTCGATTCAGGCGCAGATCATCACGCTACTGAAGAAACTGTGTCGCGAGAACGGCACGTCGATCATGCTGGTGACCCACGACATGGGCGTCATCGCTGAGACCGCAGATCGTGTTGCCGTGATGTACGCAGGCCGCATTGCCGAAATCGGCCCGGTGGCGGAAGTGATTCACAACCCGCAGCACCCGTACACCGTCGGCCTGATGGGCGCGATCCCGAACCTTGGTGAAGACGTTGAACGCCTCACGCAAATCGATGGCTCGATGCCGCGCTTAAACGCGATACCGACCGGCTGTGCATTCAACCCGCGCTGCACGCGTAAAAACGAAGTTGGTGCGCGTTGCACGACGGAACGTCCGAACCTATTGCCGGCAGGTAAAACCCACGCGGCTTGTTGGCTTTATTCCAACGACGGCGCCAACAACGGTTCCAACAACGGCGCAAGCAACGCAACCACTGCCACGACCAACACACCCCAATCGGTGGCCGTATGAACGCCTCAAACGTTTTGCTCGAAGTGCGCGATGTTGCGCGCGAATTTGATGTCTCCAAACCCTGGCTGAATCGGGTACTCGAAGGCCAGCCAAAGTCAATTCTCAAGGCGGTGGATGGTGTCTCGTTTATGATCAATCGCGGTGAGACATTGTCGTTGGTGGGTGAATCCGGCTGCGGCAAATCGACCATTGCACGTGTGGTGTGCGGGCTCTACGCCCCTTCGCGCGGCTCGGTGGTGTTTGATGGTGTCGATATGGCCCAAGCGTCGGTCACAGAGCAACAGCAGCTGCGTAAACGTTTCCAAATGATTTTTCAGGACCCCTACGCGAGTCTGAACCCGCGCTGGCGTGTCGGCAAAATCATCGCCGAGCCGCTTGTCTCACACGGCATCATGACCGACAAAGCAGAGATCAAGAAGCGTGTGGATCAATTGCTGACACAAGTTGGACTCTCGCCGCTCGATCAAGAAAAATTTCCGCACGAGTTTTCCGGCGGCCAACGTCAGCGCATTTCGATCGCACGTGCGTTATCGTCGAATCCTGAATTTTTGGTGTGTGACGAACCCACCTCGGCGCTGGACGTTTCGGTACAGGCGCAGATTCTGAATTTGATGAAAGACCTACAGCGCGAGTTTGGCCTCACCTACCTTTTCATTTCGCACAACCTCGCGGTGGTATCGCACATCTCCGATCGCGTCGGGGTGATGTATCTCGGCCGTTTGGTGGAGATGGCTGACACCAAAACAATATTTAATCGACCACTGCACCCTTACACACAGATGTTGCTGTCGGCGATTCCCGACTTGAAGATGACCGGCAAACAGCGCACGCCGGTCGCGGGTGAAGTGCCCAATCCGCTCAATCCACCTTCCGGCTGCACGTTTCATCCGCGCTGCCCGTATGCAAACGATCGCTGCAAGTCTGAAGCGCCGAGCATGATTGTGGCCGATGACGGCAGCATGGTGTCGTGCCATGCGGTGGAAGAAAATCGGATGCCGATCAGGCTGGCGGCGTAGGACAGTTACCCTTAAGGCGATTGATACGCGCTATTTCTACGCGCGGTACGCACCGAAAGGAGCGTGCATATTGCGAATCGCACGCATCCACCCATCACCTAGATTGGTCGACGCCAAATAAGCGACGCAGCCAAACTTATTGGCCGTTAGAAGTCCGCGAGGATCGGTCGCGCGGTTCGCGATGGTTGTTTTCGATATGTCGCTCAGCTGATACAAAGCGGTGCGCGCTCGACTTAGGCAGATGCAAAGGAAATTCGCGTTGCATTTTTACGCTGCACCTATCATGGCGGTTTAACGCATCGCAGCCTCTTGTTAGGATTTCAAATGAACCGTCGGCGTTTTCTCGGATCGATCGCACTTCTGCCCGCGCTTACGGAAGCGAACCAATCGCGCGAGGGTTTGGTAGCAGGCATGCCTTCCAAAGGAAAACAACACGCCCGATCAAAACAGATCGGTGTCGCCTTCGGCGGCGGCTCGATGCATGGGATGGTCCACATCGGCGTCTTAAAGGCGTTCGTGGAAAAACGTCTCGACTACCGGTTAATCAGTGGCACGAGCGTTGGCGCAATCGTCGGTGCGCTGACGGCAGCGAAGATGCCGTTTGCAGAGATCGACCATTTTGCACGCCAAGTTGAGTGGCCGGGCGTCACGAGTCTTTCTTGGTCGGGCCGAGGTCTTCTACAGCACAACAAGCTACGAGCTCTCATTGACAAGGCGCTCGGCGGTCGGGCACTGGAGGCATTGCCGATCCCGTTCGGCGCTGTTGCCACCGACGTGATGAGCGGCGAGCGCGTGCTCATCAGAACAGGACCGGCAGCGGCGGCGATCAGTGCGTCATGCAGCGTGCCGGTTTTGTTTGAGCCGGTGCGTATCAATGGACGTGACTTGGTCGATGGCGGCTTGACCGAGCCTGTGCCGGTAATCGCCCTGCGCGAGATGGGTGCTGACCTCGTGATCGGCGTGGACGTAGCGTTTCGGCCGGGCGAAGAGTCGTTCCAAGGATTCACCGGTGCTGCGTTTCAAACCATGCACATCATGGCAAATGCCCTGACGAATCTTCAAATCAAGCGGGCGGACGTCGCGATCCGGATGAACGTCCACCACCTCATCGGCAAGCAGTTTGGAAACGAACAATTGATTGCAGCAGGTTATGCGGCCGCGATGGCCGCATGGCCCGAAATTACTGCGAAGCTATCGGCGTAAGCAGCGCCGCACAGGCTCGAATTACAGCCTGATGCGATTTAGTCGCAGTGCATTCATTATTACCGAGACAGAACTCAGCGCCATCGCCGCACCCGCCAACACCGGCGAGAGCAGCAGGCCAAATGCAGGGTACAGCACACCCGCAGCAACCGGGATTCCCAGCGCGTTATAGCCGAAGGCAAACACCAAATTTTGTCGGATGTTTGACATCGTCGCTTTTGACAGCGACGCGGCCCTGGCGATGCCGTTGAGATCACCTTTGACCAGCGTCACGCCCGCACTCTCCATCGCGACGTCGGTGCCGGTGCCCATGGCGATGCCGACGTCGGCTTGTGCGAGCGCCGGTGCATCGTTGATGCCGTCACCCGCCATAGCGACCTTGCGGCCCTCGGTTTGCAGGCGCTTAATGTGCCCGGCTTTAGCTTCAGGCAACACTTCCGCCAGAAATTCATCAATGCCTAATTGTTTTGCCACCGCACTCGCGGTGCTTTGCGAATCCCCCGTGAGCATAACGACCCGCACCCCGGTTGCCTTCAGCGCGGCAATTGCGCCGGGCGTGGTGTCCTTAATTGGATCCGCCACCGCCACAATGCCGCAGGCTTTGCCATCGACCGCAAAAAAGACCACGGTTTTGGCCTGTGCTCGCCACGCCTCTGCGCGCGCTTCCCACGGCTCGGTCTTGATGTTCTCCTGCTCAAGAAAACCGCGGCTGCCCACCAGCACCGACTTATTGCCGGCTTTCGCGCGGACGCCCAAACCATTTACCGCATCAAATTCGCTGACCGCCGCAGGTGCGACACCACGCGACTTGGCAGCCTCAACAATAGCGGTCGCGATGGGGTGTTCAGAAAGTTGTTCAACGCCAGCCACTAGTGCTAACGCGTCGTTCTCAAGAACACCCTCGGCAATAAAATCGGTCATCGCAGGATGGCCCAAGGTCAGCGTGCCGGTCTTGTCCACCACAACGGTATCAATATCACGCATCCGTTCAATGGCTTCAGCATTGCGAAACAAAATCCCCGCCCTAGCACCTTGTCCCATTGCCACCGTCATCGAAATTGGTGTCGCGAGACCAACTGCACAAGGACAGGCGATGATCAACACCGCAATCGCATTGAGGAACGCATAACCAAATCGAGGCTCTGGCCCCATGAACCACCACACCAACGCGGTGATGACGGCGATGGCCACAACTGCCTGCACAAAATAGGCCGCGATGATGTCGGCCATGCGCTGAATCGGCGCACGGGTGCGCTGCGCGACACTGACCATATGAATAATCTGTGCCAGCAGCGTATCCGCACCGACACGCTCAGCGCGGATGAGTAGCGCGCCGTTGCCATTAACGGTAGCACCCGTCACTTTTGACCCGGTGATTTTCGCCACCGGCACTGGCTCACCCGTCACCATCGATTCGTCGACGCGACTCGCCCCCTCAATCACCGTGCCATCCACCGGCACCTTTTCGCCAGGCTTCACCCGCAGCTTGTCGCCCACGACGACGGCTTCCATTGCGATCTGCGCTTCGGTGCCATCATCACCCACGCGCCACGCCAAATTCGGCGCCAGCTTGAGTAACTGTTGAATCGCCTGACTGGTTTGCCCCATGGCCCGGAGCTGCAAATAATCGCCCAGAATGACCAGCGTGACAATTACCGCCGCGGCTTCGAAATAGGTACCCACCGCACCATCATGTTCACGGAACTCTTGCGGAAACCAACTCGGTGCCAACACGGCGGCGAGGCTAAATGCGTAGGCCAGCCCTACCCCTAGGCCGATCAAGGTGTACATATTCAATGCGCGGTGCACGAGCGAAAACCAAAACTTACTCAAGATCGGCCAGCCGACCCAAAGTACAACGGGCGTGCCGAGCAGAAACTCGATCCAGCCCCGCACGCGCGGCTGAATGCCAAAAAGATCGTGCAATCCGACCATCGGTGACATGGCGAGAATCAACAGCGGCACCGACAGCGCTGTGCCGACCCAGAGCCTCAGTCGTAGGTTCATCAACCCATCGCGACTGCCGTCCCCGGCTGCAACAGCGGCGGCATCAGCAACGGCATTGGCAGTGGCACCCACAACCGGCACCAAGGTCATCCCGCACTTTGGGCAATCGCCGGGCTGTGGGCGCAGGATTTCGGGGTGCATTGGGCAGGTGTACTGCGTTGCCGTCACCTGCGAAGTCATTGGCGCACTCGCCGCCAGTACTTGAACCAACGCCATGCCGCACTTCGGACAGCTACCGGGTTTTGCCGCAATGATCTCGGGATGCATCGGGCAGGTGTAGGACACTGCGGCGACGTGGGAAGGGTGCACAAGGTTGGTCGCATCGGTCCCATCGGGCACGTTGGGCGGAGGTGGCGTATGTGGCTTAGGTGGCGTAGGCGGCGCATGACCCAGTGCAGGACTCGTATGATTGTGCTGATCAGTCATCTCTGCTCTCGCACGGATTGCGCAAAAGGGCTAACTGAATGCGCTGCTGCTGCGAAGATCAGGAACTGGATGCTACGCTGCGCGTTACAACGGTCACTTGAGCGATCAATGTTCATCTTGTTCCGCTGACACAGATTTGTCTTGATGGCCATGGTGAGCGTGACCGCCGTGGCCACCGTGCATGAATAGATGCATGAGCGGGCAGGCCAGCAGCAGCGCATAAGGCGCAACGCCGAGCACGTGCCTCCAATGTTCGCGTGACGGGTAGACGCCGGCGATGATCGCAAGCATCGCAACGGCTCCCTTCCAGCGTGGAATCGCTGAACCCACGTTTGGCTTATTCTTGGATCGCTGATCATCGCTGTAGCCTAAACAAACATGACGCTTAACGCTAAAACGGGACACCGGGTAGCGGTTGCGCGCAGTCAACGATTGCAGCAATGTTTTGCGCCATCTCGCCAATAGCAGGACTATAAACTAAGAATTTTGCAAACGCATTGATGGGCGGGCGCTTTCAGGCTCTTTTGGCTTGGTACGTCCTTGGAATAACGGGTTTAAAGGTCTGTAGACGCTTTGCCAATGACGGCAGCATGGTGTCGTGCCGCGCGGTGGAAGCAAAGCGGATGCCGATTCGGTTGGCGGCGTAGCGCCACTACCGCGCAAATTTTTTCGGCGTGGCCGGTGAGGTAGGTAAAAATCACGCTGCGGGGAGAGTTGCGGCGAATAATCCTGCGTGCAACCTTGATGGTTTTGCACCAATCACGATGTTGTACAGATGGCTCAGCGCGGAACGCGCCGTGCGGCGGGCCAAGCTGGTTTCGCTACTCGTGCCTAGCCCCGCATAGATGAAGCATTTCATGCCCGATAGTCGCCAGCGAAATCTGGTCATTCCAACTTTTCGGCAGCGCACTAACAATCACGCCGCCGCCTGCATACGGCTTAAAGCAGGCCATCGCGGTGGTGCTCAACGTGCTGCACTCGCGCATCGCATCCTTGGCGTCTAATAATCGGATGGTCACGTTGTACTCACCGTTGACACAGCTTACGGGAGCCTTTAGGGGCGCGGGCCGATAGGTATGCACCGGCGTTTCGTATGCTGAAATCGCTTCAAACGTGGAGCAGCCAGCCAGCACGACTAGCCCAGCCGCCGCCATCAATCCGTTTAGCTTGTCGCCGGATAGCGTAATCCGATTCAACATCTTTCTCCCCATCCGTTACTTGTCCATGTAGCCAAATCGGCGGGCACACAACGTGTACCGAGTGCGACTAATTATGGAGAGCGGCCAAAATGGAGAACGTTTGAAAAGCAGCGCGATTGACTGGCTATTCCGGAAACAAATATCCCTGAGCAGCATTCGCCCGCCACATTGTGGGTATGCGGGCAAGTTAGTTTCAGCGTCGAGGATCGCGACGGTCGTGGCATCGATCAACGGCGACGTAGCTTCAGGCAGGTTGCGTCCTAAGCGACGAGTCGCGCGAATATGCTGTGGGCGGCTGTCGCGCCACTCACAGCATGTCATCCCGACGTCGGCCGGAATTTAAGTGGTGTTTCCAGTCGCGGCTTCGCGAACTTGGGCCCCAGCCTGGGCCGGGGCGACATTTATCGTTCATGCTGGGTAGACGCTGCGTAGACGCTGTATTGCCCTGTAAGCGAGGGGGCGCCATGTCGCGCTTACCACCGCCAAGGCGCGACGTTGATCTGCACGAGCCGCATTAATACCTGCGCCAGCAGGACGATACGCTAGGGCTTCAGTGCCTTGTACAACATCGGCAAGCTAGTTTCAATCCGGTAGTCGATGCCGGAGTGGGTATCGTCAAACTCTTCATAGACGTGCTTGATGCCCGCAAGCTTCATGCGCTTGGACAAAATACGTGACCCAAAATGGATGGCGTATTGATCCCGCCAACCGCAATCCACATAGATTGCCTTGAGGGATTTCAGATTGTCACGGTACTTGGTGACGAGGTGAATAGGATCGTGTTTTAGCCAAGCCTTCCAGCGCGTCCCAATGAGCTCGCCGGTTTCAAGATTAAACGGCAACCGAAACCCCAACGGCGCTTTGGGATCGGTATCGTAACTCGCCGCCATCGCGATGATCATTAATGCGTGGCCCTCACCGTCGGTGGGTTTTTCTTTTTTCCAAATGTGTTCAAGAAAGTTCTTGACGCGTCCGTCATCCTTGCCGAGCGCGGCCTTCTTTTCTTCTTTGAGCACGTCATACGCGCCATTCTCGCGACGTTTGGTGCGGTGTTTGGTTAACTCTGTGAGTGTGCGCGGCCAATCATTCATGTACACAAAGTTGAAATACGCATCACCGGAGTGGCTGGCGACGGCCCCCCAATACTTCGCGTACTTCATGCCGTGGATGATGGCACCGTAGCCGCCCGATGACTTACCGAAGCAACCGCGGTGCTCACGCGATGCTAGGGTACGAAACTCGTTGTCAATGAACGCAATGAGTTCCTTGGTCAGGTAGTCAGCGTAGTCACCGATGGCCGAAGAGTTGATGTACTGATTACCGCCGAGTGAAGTGAAACAATCGGGGAACACCACAATCGCCGGACCCATCTTGCCGTCATGGGTGATACGCGCGATGCGCTCTGGAATATTCTCGTCGAACGGTTTCCAGTTCAGGTGTGCGAGCCCCGAACCGGTAAAGCCCACTAGATCAAACAACACCGGAAAGCGACGTCCCTGTTTTGTGTTGCTACCCTCATCGTATTGTGGCGGCAGCCAGACGGCGAGCTTGCGAACGTGCGGGTCGCCGAGCGGGTTACCCTTCAGGACGTTCGACGTATGTTCAAGAAATACAATGCGGCCTTGCGGCCAATTGACTCTTTTGATTGCCATGTTGCTCCCGCGGTCGATATCAGCAGGAATTATGGCAGAGCACTCGCGCCAACGACGTCGCGTTTGGCGTGGCTGGCGCCGCTAGCGCAACCGCAACTATGCTTTTAAGCGGCTAGCAGTGACAACAAACCGATCAAAACGAATGACGGACGTCGCACGTGTCGGCTCGACAACATTTGAGGCTTCACTTGCGATTGCGCTTTGATAGGTTGCTTCTTGATCGGTCACCACGAGGTGCACACCCGCAACGTGCATGCTAATGACTAGTGCAGTCACCATCGCCGAGGTTGCAAAGTTTCCGGTGTTTTTAAATTTGCTGCTGTACATGGTATTTCTCCTTAATCACTATAAAAGGCTCGGCATTCACTTGTGGCGTTTGCGCTGCCTTCAGGTCGTTGGATACAACGTGAGCGGATTGTGGATGTTGCTATGTTGAAATAAAACTTACTTGCGACAGACTGCCGAAATCAGAAGTTGAATCGCGTTTAATGCAGCGCTTACTGCGGCCCAGCGCGGCCCAGCGCGGCCCAGCCCGCCGTGATAACGCTTAACGGTTAACGGTTAACGGGCAGACGCCAACGAAACTTTAGATGCAGCTTGTGACACTCACATGAATCGTCCAGTTGTTCACAATTGCCGTGAATCCCCGTCACAGTTCCCGATAAAATCGGTTTGTCACCTACCGGAGAAAAAAAATGACGATTTCCTTGTATTCCGCATCCGTTCCCATTTACCAAATGGGCCTCAATAACCTCAAGGGCGTACTCGCCAAAGGTGCCGCGTTCGCAGTCGCGAAAAAAATCGACGAATCCGTATTGATGAGCGCACGATTGGCTCCCGATATGTTGCCAATGAGCCGTCAAGTCCAAATCGCCTGTGACTTTGCCAAAGGCAGCATCGCCCGGCTTGCGGGTCTCGAAGTACCAAAATGGGAAGACACCGAAAAATCGTTCGCCGATCTCGCTGCACGTATCGACAAAACCGTCGCCTACGTGGGTGAATTTACGGCGGCGCAAATCGACGGCCAGGAGGATCGTAATATCGAACTCACCATCGCCGGCAATTCGATGTCGTTTAAGGGCCAGCCATATTTATTGAACGTTGCGATGCCGAATTTTTATTTTCATCTCACCACCGCCTACGCCATCCTTCGTCACAATGGCGTGGAGATCGGTAAGAGCGATTTCCTCGGTCGTCGCTAACGGGTTGACGGCTGGGTCAAGTCTGGGTCAAGTCTGGATTAAGGCAGAGTGCAGGCACAGTGCAAGCAGAGTGAAGGTAGAGCGAGGGCAAGATGGCGCAGCGGGCCGATGATGCAAGAATAGAGAGTACGTGATGAAGCACTTTCGTCGCGGTATCGGCGGCTTTATTGCCTCGGTCACCCTGCTTGGCGTACTCGCCTACGGCGGCGTCGCGGGATTTTTTTATGTCGGGCAGGAGACGCTGATCTTCCGCCCGACACCTCTCGCGGCTTCACACCAGTTCAACTTGCCACAGACAACGGAAGTGAATCTGGTCGTTGATGGTGCAACGTTGTCGGCGTTACATTTCAAACAGCCGGACCCAAAGGGCGTCATTTTTTTTCTGCATGGCAACGGCGGCAATTTATCGTCTTGGTTGCGCTCCACCGACTTCTACCGAAAGAACAACTTCGATGTCTTCATGATCGACTATCGCGGTTACGGCAAGAGTACCGGCAGCATCGAATCTGAGGCACAACTACATCGTGATGTCATGACGGCGTGGCAATGGATTTCACCGCAATATGAAGGCAAGAAGCGTGTGATCTACGGGCGCTCGTTGGGCGCGACCCTCGCCGCGAAGTTATCGGCCGAAGTTTCATCGGATCTGACCGTACTGGTATCTCCCTTCTATAACCTCAACGCAATGCGCGAAGCGCACTACGCTTGGCTGCCCGCCTCACTCATGCGTTATACATTCACCACCGATCAGTGGCTGCCGCAAGCCAAAAGCCCGGTCGTTATCCTGCACGGCGAACGCGATGAACTCATCGAAGTCGATCAGGCGATCAGACTAAAGACAGCCGTCCCAAGTGTGGAACTGGTTCGGATTGAAGGCGGCACACATTACAACCTGCATCACTTGCCGCAGTATGTTGAGCCGCTCAGCGCGAGGCTTGCAAAGTTATAAAGCCTAATATTGACGGGCGTTTCCAAGCACTTTTGCTCGAAAATGCCCGTCAGATGGCGACTTTTGTGTTTCTACTTTCTGACTAGCGAAGCCGCAACGGCAGCGGATAGGTCGCCGGACTTTCAAAACCATCCTTGTCATAGGCGACCACGCCAAAGATGTAATTATCCTTCGACACCGCGTCGACGGTCGCACGTGTGACCTTGCCGACATCTTTACTGTGCTGCCAAAACGGCGCGGTGGTTTCGCGCCAAACAAGTTTGTAGCCGGCTAGGTCAGGTTCGTTATTTGCCTTCCAACGAATGGTGGTGTTGTTTTCAAGCTGGAAGGTTTCCATCTGCACCTCGGTCGGGCTCGCCGGGGCGAGCGCCAGTGTGGCGAGCGCAGCGGCATTCACACGAGTCACCTTTGTCACGTAGTCGTAATCGACATAGTCGGGCAAATCGCCGAATTGTTTGCCGTTTTCAACGCGCGGGTTTTGGTGCTGGTGCTGCCAGTTTTCGATGTATTCGGTCATGCGTAGTCCGGCGTAGCCGGCATCCAGAAACGGCGAGTGGTCGCCCCCGCGCAAGTAACGATCTCGACGATAGATGACTTCGACCTTGATATCCTTAATCCATTTGTCAGCCGCACTTTTTACATGGCGCGCGAGCTGGCGCGGCGCGAGATCGTTTTCGCCACCGCTGCGTAGCATCGTGATGACGTCATCAGGCAGATCTTTGACCGGCGGCACACCTTCGGCAAACAAACGCACACGATCCCGTACCACCGTACCGTCCGCGCCCTTGGTATTGCCGATGATGTCGTTGGTGATCATGCCGGCAATATTCATGCCCTTGGCCTTTGCCGCATTGGCAAACATGCGTGCGCCGACCAAGCCCTGCTCTTCACCGGCCACCGTCATGAATATCAGCGTCGCGTCGAACTGATACTTCGACATCACACACGCAAGCTCCATCGAAGCCGCCGTGCCGGAGGCATCGTCGTTGGCGCCCGGCGCATCGGTCACACCATCGGTTGGTAGTGTGGGCATCGAATCGTAATGGCCGGAGACAACATAGATGCGGCCCTTCGATTCGGGCTGGCTACCGTGGAGTGTGGCGACGACGTTGACCAACTCGGTGGGTTTGGCGATACGCGGTGAAACCGGTGCAATGTGATTATCAAACGCGACCTCAAGACGGCCACCAGTGGCTTTACTACAATCGTCGAGTTCGCGTTTGATCCAGCGCCGTGCCGCACCGATGCCGCGTGTTTCACTTTCGGTTTCAGAAAGTGTGCTGCGGGTTCCAAACGCGGCGAGTTTTCGGATACGCGCTTCCAGCCGTTTCGCCGATACTTCGCTCAGCATCTTTTCAAAATCGGCCGGCTTGGTTGGTGTGAGCGGTGTGAGCGAGGTGGACGCGGTGGTTTGTGCAGCCGCCGCCGTTGCAATGACTGCCAGCAGTGCGGCGAGCGTAAGAGTTTGTTGTCGCTTATTCATATGTCCCCCTGAAAATTAGGGGGACAGAATAGCTTAAACGCTCGGCCCGCTGCGACGATTCGCGTCAATAACCTTGATACGTTCGCGGCGCTCTTTGTCGTCGCGGACGATGGTAAGTTCTGCGACATTGCCCACGCCTACACGATCTAGCTCGGCCACAAACGTGGAGAAGGTATCCGTCGGCCGACCATTCACCGCAATGATCACGTCACCCAATTCGCCGGTGCGACGGGACAACGATTTTAGGTTTGCCGCCGCCGCCGGGCTGCCGCGTACCGTCGAGCTGATCACCACTCCCTTGATACCGTTACGCGCCACCAGATAAGGGTCGATCACCTGAATACCAATGCTCGGGTAGGAGGCATAACCGCGCGCGATCAACTGCGGCACGACACGGTTGACGGTATCGACGGGTATCGCAAAACCCACGCCCGCCGAGGAGCCGGAAGCGGAGCGAATCTGTTGATTCACGCCGATCAAACGCCCCGCGCTATCGAGTAGCGGCCCGCCCGAGTTGCCGGGATTGATGGCGGCATCGGTTTGAATTCCCCCGGCAATTTCAACATATTGCTCCGTAGGCAAATAGCGATCCAAGGCGGAGATGATGCCAGCGGTAAGTGTGCGCGAGAGTCCAAACGGGTTACCGATCGCGATCACCGACTGCCCCACTTTCAAGTCACGCGACACGCCAATCGGCAAAGGTTTGATCCCGGCCGGAATGGTACTCAGCCTGACCACCGCAAGGTCGTACTCTGGCGAGGTGCCCACCACATCGGCTGGAATGGCGTCACGACTGTTGTCGAGTTTCACCAGCACCTTATCCCGCCCGGCAACCACGTTTGCGACCACGTGGTGGTTCGTCACGATATTGCCGCGGCTGTCCCAGATGAAGCCAGAGCCGGCTCCCTGCGCAACACCCTCCTGCTCACCAAAAAAACCGCGGCGCACCCGCGTTTCGGTGGTGATGTAGGCGACCGACGGCGCGGCATTTTCAAACAAGGTAACTAACGCTTTTTCTTGCTCCATTAATCCGCCGCGTGGCGAGATCTGCCGAGGCTCCACCGCACGCTCACGCTGTGCCCAAAGAGATGGCGTGAAGGTGGCGAGTGAGCCCACGCTTGCCGCTGCGGCGGCGAGCATGATGACAGCAAATTTTTTCATTGAGGGTACCTCCGGTGAACTTCCAATTCGATCGTAGATGCGGCCAAAGATTCCCGCATCAAGAGCCCGGCGCGCCGGTCATCTAAAAAGACCGGTGCTTTGACCGGCGCTTTGACCCGTACTTGAACCGGTACCCCAAATCGACTAAATGGGCCTGACCAGCCGCAACTCCGCCGCCAATTCGCCGTCCGGCAGCTCACTCATGAGGCGCTCAACCACGTGCCAGCCATTGGTGCGGTAGAAGTTTCTCGCTGGCAAGTTGTCTTCGAAGACAAACAAATACATCTGCGAGAAATCGCGCACCCGCGCCCATGCTGCGCCGCGTTCCAGCAGCGCCGTGCCGACGCCCTGCCCCTTGATGTGCGGCATTACATGGAGATTGTTTACGTAGGCACCGTGTACATTCACTTCGTCGAGCGCAGGGTCAACGCCTTCAATACATAAAAATCCCGCTGGCTCGTCATCCACGCGTGCCAAAAATATTTCGCCGTCACCCGCCGCTAGCGCTTCGACTTTCTTTCGCCAATGTGTGCGCCGTTCGCCATCCACCACATGATCAAGAAAGTGGTCGGACATGATGCCGCGATAGGCGGTCTTCCAGCTGGCGGCATGCAGCGGGGCGATCAGGCTGGCGATTTCGTCGGCGTTCATGCGCCAAATTGTAAACCCACCCGCGCCTTTGCAACGGCGCACCGGCTAGGCTAAAGCACGCCATTGCATTAATGCGGCGGCTATCCCGCTTTCGACTGGCGCGCCAAGAAACTTACGATCGCAGACCGCGCGGCAGGCTCGTTTAGTGATGGGGCATGTCCCCGGTTCGCGATTGTGACCGCCGCCGCATCCGGCAGCGAGGTGGTCATTTCGACCATCGTCGCATCAGACAAGATATCTGAGTGTCCGCCACGAATGACCAACAGCGGACGTGCAGGCATTGTCTTAAATAGTGGCCAGAGATTTGTCGCGGCATTTCCGGCCGCGAGGCCGACGGCAATTCCGGGGTCGTAGTCGAGCACGGGCCGACCGCCCTTTTGAATGTATACATCCTGCGCCATCGTCCGCCAATCGGTACGGGTGTAGTCCGGAAATGCAGCACCATTGACCAAGGCGGTTTGATTGATGGCCTCGTCCCATGTTTCCACCAGCGCACTTTTGCCGACGTAGGATGCAATTCTCGCGAGCCCTGCGGATTCAACAATCGGTCCGACATCGTTGAGGACAATCGCAGAAATGCGCTCAGGGTAGGTCGCCATCATCAAAATCGCCATCAGGCCACCCAAGGAAGTGCCGACAATATGCACCTGTGACAATCTGAATTCATCAATGAGCGTGCGCATATCTTGTACATAGCGGTCCGGACGGTAGTGCAATGGATCTTTGTCCCGTTGGGAGCGTCCTCGGCCACGTTGATCCGGACAAATCACTCGATAACTTGCGCACAGCTCGCTGGCGAGCCCGTCGAAGTCCTTGCTGTTCCGCGTGAGCCCAGGCAGACATAAAACAACTGGGCTATTCTCGCTTGGTCCCGGATAGTCACGTGCATACAGACGCAGTCCGTCGTCGCTCTCAAAAAACACATCGACATAGTTCATTGTTGCTATCCAATCGAATTAGAATGACTTGCACACTACGCACTTCTAGGAAAGTGAAACTGGCAAACATGTCGCCGCCCGCCGCCCAACCTCGCCCCAAGTCCGAGACGCCCGCCAAGGCCGCCACGCCAAAGCGCGCGACGGTTGGCCGCCCGCGTAAAAATGCCGGAACAGTCGTCGCGGCAGATCGCATCCTTGACGCAGCCGAAGACTTGTTCTCCAAACGCGGATACGACGGCGTCACGCTGCGCGAAGTGGCGGAAATGGCCAACGTCGATTCGGCGCTGGCGCACTATTACTTTTCGACCAAGCAGGGACTGTTTGACGCAGTATTGGAACGACGCGCAGAGCTGGTTTTTTCCGAACGCATGAAAGCATTTGACGACTACGAAGCGTCGGCTGGCAGCAATATCACGGTAGAAGGTGCCGTTGCGGCGTTCGTGCTGCCGCTGTTGGAACGCGCCCGGCTTGGGGACACTGGCTGGAAGAACTACTTCCGGCTGATCGCGCTGGTCAACAACGATGCCTCGCATGTTGCACTGTCGATCATGTCCTACTTTGACCCACTGGTGCATCGGTTGATTTTGTTGGTCAAACGTGCGCTGCCTGGTGCCAAAGAAGAAGAATTGTTTTGGTGTTTTCATTTCCTGACGGGTTCACTCACACTCGCGTTATCTCGTACCGGACGCCTCGACCGTGTAAGTGGCGGGCGATGCCGGTCCGACGACCTCGCCTCAATAGAGCCGCGTATGGTTGAGTACTGTGCAGCGGGGTTTCGCCAGTTGTGTCAGGAACGCAGGCACACCGGCAAAAACGCTGGCGACGCGCAATCAAACAAATCACGCGCCGCCAGTTGCGCCAAAGCCAAATCCGTGCAGCGTTAGAACTTGACGGTAACGGATGCTTTCACAGTCCGTGGATCGCCGTAAAACGCCGTTATCGTGTTGGAGAATGCACCGAACAAATAACCGGCTGTCTTGTAGCGCTTGTCGGTCAGGTTGCGGCCGTTCAACGCGACTTGCAAGTTGCGATCACGGCTTGTCCAAACCAGACCTGCATCCCACACTGAGTAGGACTCCTGTGCGATCAGTTGTGCCCCCGCCACGTTTGCGTCCAGCGCGGCAATGCCGGTCGGCTTCACGATTTCGCCCTGATAGACCTTGCTCTTGTACGAGAAGCTGTTCGATAACGAAAGCGTGCCGCTTCTGCCCATCACGGGCATCGCCCAATCGTATGTGGCGGTGAGATTAGCCGACTGTTTTGGCGTGTTTTGGAACTCGGCAGAGTTAGCGATATTAACAAGGGTATTTGTGAGCGGATTAGCGACCAGCCACTCTTTGTATTTCGCATCAATAAAGCTCAACATGCCGGTAAGTCGGAACGCATCGGTGACACGCGCGGTTGCCTCTAACTCAAGACCGGTGATCTTCGCCTTACCCGCGTTTGTCAACGTGCCTGCAAAGTTAGTGACCGCCCCGGCGGAGTTAAACACCGGCGCCGAACCAGGAATTTGCACGTTGGTGTAGTCAGTGGTGAACACTGCGACGTTGGTCTGCATGCGGCCGTTGTTAAACGCCGACTTAAGGCCAAGCTCGAAGGTTTTCACTATCTCGGGTTCGACGCCGCGACGTTGCGCTAAGGATGATGGGCTGGTGGGTAGGCCGCCCAGACTCATGCGGGGGTCGAATGATCCGCCCTTAAACCCTTCCGAGTACGTGCCGTACAAATTTTGATCGGCCGCAAACTTCCAGCCGAAGCCGACTTTGGGGGTGAACTTGGTATCGGTTCGGCTAAGGTCGCTCTTGGTCAGGTCTGTCTGCGCTGCGCCCGGGAATGGGATCGCAGCAGGGTTACCAAGCGTTGGCGAACCTGCAAGCCCAAAATAGGTGCGTCTGAAGACCCGCGCTTCACGTTTGTCACTGGTCTGACGTCCACCGATGGTCACATTGAATGTGTTCGACACGTTGTAGGTCGCGTCGGCAAATGCCGCCCATGTCTTGGTGTCAAAATCCCCTAACGTATAAATGGAAATGCCGCCCAGAAGGTTGGCGAGCGCATCGAACTCCGCAAACGCATTTGCCTTCATGAAAAACACAC
Source organism: Burkholderiales bacterium (assembly GCA_014378085.1). The sequence continues at coordinate 30,227 of JACMOJ010000095.1, forward strand.
CAGCAACCCCCTGCCACTTGTTACCGGTATAGGTGAATTGCAGTTCCTGACTGTCTTGTTTGTTGCGATAAAAGGCTGGCGCTTCAAACAACGCGGTATTCAACGAGTCGAAATCAATCGGCGCGACAGAATCATCAGCGCGATGGGAGGCGATGGCTTTCACCGACAAGTTGTCCGTGAGCGCTAAATCCATCAGTAGCGATTGGCCCCAAGTCTTGACCTGCTGGGGTTTGCCAAGCACGCTGTAAAGGTTGGCGCGGGTATCGTAATTGCCACCAAGCACCGGCTCGTTGCCGGGCGCCACGCCGGGCGTGAGACGATAGCCCTGCTTCGGCGAAGAATCATCGATCGTGCGGTCGGCCGCGAAGCGGATAAACAACGAACTGTTCGGCGTGAACTCGGCACTAATACGGCCGGCGGTAACGTCTTTGTTGTAGTTGTCTCTACCGTTCACCACATTCTTGCCAAAACCATCGCGATTGAACGTCGCAATCGTACCGCCGATTTTGAAGGCGTCGGTGAGCGGTGTGCTGGCGCGAACAACGAAATCGCGCTGGTTATAGGAGCCTGCCGTAGCTTTGACACTAAACTCGGTCTTGTCTGCCAATTTGCGCGTCACATACTTAACCGCACCACCGATGGTGTTTCGCCCATACAACGTGCCCTGTGGCCCACGCAAAACTTCGATACGCTCTAGGTCGTAGATGTCCGTCAGCGCGCCCTGGGGTCGGGAGAGATAGATATCGTCAAGATAAATACCGACACCTTGCTCAAAACCGGGCAGCGGATCTTGCTGGCCAATGCCGCGAATAAACGCGGTGAGTGTCGTGTTGGTCGCGCGCGAAGCCTTGAGCGTTGTGTTGGGAACAATATCGGCAATCGCGGTCACATCGGGAATTCCGGCCTTATCCAAAAACCCGCCAGAAATCGCGGTCACCGCACCGGGCACATCTTGCAGTAGCTCCTCGCGACGGCGCGCGGTCACGACAATACTCTCGACTTTGCCGTCGTCGACTTTTTCAGCGGAGGCTGTGGCGGCGGGCTTTGGTGCGGGCGCCTGTTGCGCGTAGGCGTTGCCTGCAGTCGCAAACAGAGCGGCGATGGCGACGCTCATATACTTCTTCTTCATGGGTAACTTCTCCGGGTGGTTTATTGTTTGCCGTAACGGTTGGCGTTGATCGGGATGCGTGTTTAGGTTTTGGCTTGCGCTTGTGGTCTTGCGCTTTTGGTCTTGCGTACCCACACGTTCTATCGGTAAAATTCATTAGTTGGTGAATTAATGATAACAAACACGCATCTGCGATGCAAGGCACTTTCATGATGCGACGCAAGGCACGTCCGTGCTGCACCGCAACAACACTTCGCAACAATTGATCGGCGGTACGTTTATGCAGCGAGTTGCGCTATTTCTGTTGGCTTGCATCACGGCGCTGCACGTCAGCAACACCGACGCGGAAGAAGTTCGGATCGGTTTTGTGTTCGACAAGACCGGCCCCTTGGAGGCCTACTTCAAGCAGACCCAAGCCGGATTTCAAATGGGGCTCGATTACGCGACGGGCGGAAGCATGATGATCGCCGGCAAGAAGCTCCGCGTGATCGAGCGCGACAGCAAAGGCAAACCCGACGTCGCGAAAGCGCAACTCGCGGCAGCCTATGCCGACGACAAAGTTGCACTCGCCGTTGGTGCCGGCGCGTCAGGCGTCACACTGGCCATGCTGCCGGTCGCAGAAGACTATCGAAAGATACTCATCGTTGAACCTGCAGTGGCGGACTCGATCACCGGTAGTAAGTGGAATAAATATGTATTTCGTACGGGGCGGAACAGTTCGCAAGACGCCATTTCAAATGCGCTTGTCCACGACAAAGCGGGTAGCAATATCGGCACGCTCGCGCAGGACAACGCGTTTGGCCGCGATGGCATCGGCGCGTTTCGGGCCGCACTCAAATCGGCTAAGTTAGTTCATGAAGAGTATCTCCCCGCCTCCACTACCGATTTCACTGCGGGGGCGCAGCGCTTAATTGATCGGCTGAAGGATTTGCCGGGGCGCAAGATCATCTTTATCGCTTGGGCGGGCTCTAGCAACCCATTCAAGATTGCCGACCTCAATCTCAGCCGGTTCGGTATTGAAATTGCGACCGGCGGCAATATCCTGCCCGCGATGTCAACGTACAAGAATTTTTCAGGCATGGAGGGTGCGACCTACTATTACTATGGCATTCCCAAAAACGCGGTCAATGATGAACTGGTAAAACGTCATCAAGCGAAGTTCAACAGCCCGCCTGATTTCTTTACCGCGGGGGGGTTCGCGGCGGCGATGGCGGTTGTCACCGCGCTGAAAAAGACCGGTGCGGATGGTAATACCGAAGCACTAATCCAGGCCATGCAAGGCATGAGCTTTGAAACACCCAAGGGCACAATGATGTTTCGCACGGAAGACCATCAGGCGCTCCAAAGCATGTATCACTTTCGAATTCGCAACGACCCTAATCTCGCTTGGGCGGTACCTGAACTGGTGCGCGAGATTAAGATCGAAGACATGAATATTCCCATCCGCAATCAAGCTGGCAAAGGCGGCAAACGATAAATTAGAACCGCACAGCGGTTCAGCTAGCCAACAGAGTATCAACGCGCCAAAAACCGAGGAGCACAAATGAGATCTGGTAGAACACGCCACACCGTTGCCACTGCCGCCACTTTGATTACGAGCGTCGGATTGTTCACTTGCATCACACTGGGTGCCGCACCACTTCCGCAACTCAATATTGACCAAACGCAAACCACCGTATCCGGTGTTTCTTCAGGCGGATACATGGCGGTTCAGCTGCACGTCGCCTATTCTTCACGCTTTGGTAAAGGTGCGGCAGCGGTGACGGGCGGGCCGTTCAATTGTGCAGAAGGATCACTCATCAAAGCGCTGACCCGCTGCATGGGGAAGATGTCGATCCCGGTTCCGGAGCTCGTCGCCATCACTAACCAGTGGGCCAAAGAAGGAGCAATCGATGCGACCAACAACCTCGCGTCGTCCAAGGTATACCTATTTGCCGCCGCCAACGACACGGTCGTTAAAGAGGGCACCACCACAAGTTTGTTTGAGTACTACAAGAACTACGTGAACCCCGCAAACATCGTGATAAAAACAGATGTCAAAAGTGAACACGGCTTCCTTACCGACGACTACGGCACCGCTTGCATGAGCAAAGACATGCCATTTATCACCAACTGCAACTTTGACCTGGCAGGCGCAATTTTGAAACACTTGTATGGGGAACTTGCCGCACGCAAGTCAGGCGCATTAGACGGCAGCATGATCGAATTCGACCAAACTACGTTTGTGGCCGCGAATGGTATGGGCGCAACCGGCTGGGCATATGTTCCGAAGAGCTGTAGTTCCGGCACGGGTACCAGTGCGGTCTGTCGTTTGCATGTCGCCCTCCACGGCTGCAAACAGAATGTGAGCGAAGTGGGGCAGGTGTTTGTGCGCAATGCAGGTTATAACCGCTGGGCCGACACCAACAACATCGTAGTGCTTTATCCGCAAACCGGCAAAGGCGCGACCAATGGCTGCTGGGACTGGTGGGGTTATGACGACGCCAATTATGCAAAAAAATCCGCGCCGCAAATGCGAGCCATCGTTGCCATGATGGATCGCCTTGTCAGCGGCAGCGCGAAACCTTCCCCCGCGCCATCGGCAAAATCTTCGGCCACCAAGTAACCTGACTGCATTAAATGGCGCTCCTTAGCACCACCGACCTCACCATCCGATTTGGCGGGCATGTCGCCGTCAATCGGGTGACGTGTCAATTTGTGCCAGGCACACTAACGGCCATCGTCGGCCCCAACGGCGCAGGCAAGACCACCTACTTCAATCTTATCTCCGGACAGCTAAAAGCCACCAGCGGCAGCGTGACGCTCGATGGGGTTGACCTTTCCACCCTCTCCGTTTCGGCACGAACCCGCGCAGGAATTGGACGAGCATTCCAACTCACCAATCTGTTTCCAAACCTGACGGTGGTCGAAAACGTACGTCTCGCCGTACAGGCCAGCCGCACAGGCCCACACCAGCGGGGCCTCAATCTGTGGAGCATCTGGAGTGATCACCGTTCGCTCACAGAACGCGCAAGCGAGATCCTCCGCGACGTTGCGATGGAAGATCGCGCTGACAGTGTGGTCGCGAATTTGCCGCACGGCGATCAGCGTAAGCTCGAGGTGGCGATGTTGATGGCACTTGAGGCGAGTGTGTTTATGTTTGACGAGCCGACCGCAGGCATGAGCGGTGACGAAGTACCGAAGGTGTTGGACTTGATCCGCAAGTTAGGTCAGGACAAGCGCAACACCATCTTGCTGGTTGAACACAAGATGGATGTGGTTCGCGAGTTGGCGGACCGCATCATCGTGCTACACAACGGCGCGCTGGTCGCTGACGGCGACCCGGCGACGGTCATCGCTTCGCCGATCGTGCAAGAGGCCTATCTCGGCGTGGCACCGGCCCCGCATACTTCTCCGGTGGCGGCATGAACGAGCCGCTACTGAGCCTTGCCGGGGTACATACGCATATCGGCGCGTATCACATTCTGCACGGCGTTGATCTAGCCGTGCCGCGCGGTCAGCTAACCATGCTGTTGGGGCGAAATGGCGCGGGTAAAACAACCACATTGCGTACCATCATGGGCCTGTGGCGCGCCTCGGCGGGTGTCGTCACATTTGATGCACGCGCCATCACACAATGGACGACGCCACAAATTGCACGCTTGAAAATTGCCTACGTGCCGGAAAACATGGGCATCTTTGCTGATCTCACCGTCAAGGAAAACATGTTGCTCGCCGCGACTCAGGCAAACAAGGTCAGCGACATTGATGATGGCCGGCTCAAGTGGATTTTTGGTTTATTTCCGGCGGTGGAGAAGTTCTGGAACTATCCCGCCGGCAAACTTTCCGGCGGCCAAAAACAGATGCTCGCCGTCGCACGCGCGATTGTGGAGCCACGCGAACTGCTGATTGTGGATGAACCCAGCAAAGGACTTGCGCCGTCAATTATCAACAACATGATTGACGCGTTTGCGGAACTCAAGGCCAGCGGCGTCACGATCCTGTTGGTGGAACAGAACATCAGTTTTGCCAAACGATTGGGTGATCACGTGGCTGTGATGGACAACGGCCAAGTGGTGCATCGCGGCACTATGGCCGCCTTTGCGGCGGACGACGGGTTGCAACAATCGCTGATGGGTCTCACCTTATGAGCAATACGCTCGCTGACCCTCCGCATCCCCCGGCCAAACCGGCGCTGGATTTTGACTGGAAACCGCTGCTGCTGGTGCCCGCGTTGGCGTTGCTGGTACTGCCCGCCATCGGGTCACCGTCAACCTGGCTCACCCTAACCGTGGCCGGACTCGCCATGGGCATGATCATCTTTGTTATTGCCTCCGGACTGACGCTGGTGTTCGGGCTCATGGACGTGTTGAATTTCGGCCACGGCGTGTTTATCGCGCTAGGTGCCTTCGTGGCGACCACCGTACTCGGCGTGATGCCTGCATGGACCAGCTCCCCCGAGCTTTGGCGTAATCTTGTTGCCGTCTTCGCCGCGATGCTGGTGGCGATGGCGGTAGCCGGTGCGGTGGGCTTGGCATTCGAACGTGTGCTGGTTCGGCCGGTATATGGTCAGCATTTGAAACAAATCCTGATCACCATGGGCGGCATGATCATCGGCGAAGAACTGATCAAGGTAATCTGGGGACCACAGCAAATCCCGTTGATGCTGCCCGAAGCGCTGCGCGGTGCCGTGATTATCGGCGACGCGGCAATCGAAAAGTTCCGCCTGCTCGCCGTGCTGATTGGGGTGTTGGTGTTTGTCGTTTTGGCGTGGGTGCTGGCGCGAACCAAGATCGGTCTACTTATTCGCGCCGGCGTTGAGAATAGTGAGATGGTCGAGTCCCTGGGTTATCGCATCCGCCGCCTGTTTGTTGCGGTGTTTGTGGTCGGTAGCGCACTCGCCGGACTCGGCGGCGTGATGTGGGGCCTGTACCAACAAACCGTGATTCCACAAATGGGTGCTCAGGTGAACATCCTGATTTTTATTGTCATCATCATCGGCGGCTTGGGCTCCACTGGTGGGGCGCTCATTGGCGCATTACTCGTTGGCTTGATGGCGAACTACACGGGCTTTTTAGCACCGAAGGTTGCGTTGTTCTCAAACATCGCGTTGATGATTGCCATATTGCTGTGGCGTCCACGCGGCATTTACCCTGTTGCAAATCGCTAACGGTTGACGCCATGACGCTAAACAGACTTCTATCCAACGATCTGCCGCGCAGCAAAATTCTCACCGCGGTTTTGCTCACACTCGTCATCCTGCTCGCGCTGGCTCCGTTTATCGCGCCGGGCGTGAATGCGCTGAGCGTGGCAGCAAAAGTCCTCATATTCATTGTGCTCGTTGCCAGCTTTGATTTGCTGCTTGGCTACACCGGAATTGTCAGCTTTGCACACACCATGTTTTTTGGCATCGGCGCTTATGGCGTTGCCATCGCATGCTCGCGCTGGGACGCGACATGGCTAAGCCTTTGTCTCGGCATTTTGGCAGCACTACTGCTTTCACTTTTGTTGGCGCTGGCAATCGGGTTGTTCTCACTTCGTGTGCGCGCGATCTTTTTCGCCATGATCACGTTGGCGATTGCATCTGCGTTTCAAACGCTCGCATCGCAGTTGTCCGAAATTACCGGCGGTGAAGATGGCCTCAACTTCAAGCTGCCAGACATGCTGGCGTCCGGCTATATGTACATAGACCAGCCGATTTTTGGCGTGTCGATTTCCGGACGTTTTGTCACCTACTATATTTTGTTTTTTGCCGCACTGGCCATGGTTGTGGCAATGCTTAGAATCGTTAACTCGCCGTTCGGCCGGGTGTTGCAGGCCATCCGTGAAAACGAGTTTCGCGCTGAAGCCATTGGTTATCGCGTAGTGGTGTATCGCACGATTTCGAGCGTTCTCTCCGCATTGTTTGCCACTGTGGCTGGCGTGCTGTTGGCACTCTGGTTGCGTTACAACGGGCCCGACACGTCACTTTCATTCGAGATCATGCTGGACGTGCTGCTGATCGTTGTTATCGGCGGCATGGGCACAATTTATGGCTCCGTGATCGGCGCCGTGTTGTTTGTGATTGCGCAGAGTTATCTGCAGGATTTACTAAAGCTCGGTAGTGATGCCGCCAGCGGGCTGCCGTGGTTAGCCGCCCTACTGTCGCCCGACCGCTGGCTTTTATGGCTTGGTGTGTTATTTGTGCTGTCGGTCTATTACTTTCCGACCGGGATCGTTGGCAGACTACGCAACCGCGCAAAGCCGACGCCAATAAGCGCCTAAATAGCCGCGTCGCAAACCGGGACCAGGCGCGGCCAACGCCGAGGCAAACGCAGCCGTCCGTCTCTACCGCCCGCTGCAACCCCAGACCAAACCCCACTGTAGAAGGGCGATTTCAGACATTTTTGCCTGAAAACGCCCGTCCAGCGCGGAATTTTAGCATTTCAATCACAACAACGGCGGGTGCCCCGAACCAACTCATTTATATGACCTACTTGACTTTGGAGGGACGAGTTACTAGCATCCAGCATGGTCCGAAAAAGCAACTACGAGAGACCTAGCTTTGCACCATTTATCCGCCGCAACGTCAGGAGAAGTTATGAGATCGAACCGCCTATTGAATGTGAACGCGCGCGCCTTAAGTTTTAGCACCCTTAGGTCACGCAACACGCGTTCACTGTTGTCTGTGCTCGTCGCCAGCACGCTCGTGTCCGGAACCGCCTTTGCACAGCAAGCTGCCAAGTCTGATGCAAAAAAAGACGATGACAAACTAGAAACCATCGTTGTCACCGCGACAAAACGTTCCGAGTCGCTGCAATCGGTTCCAGTGGCCGTTTCGGTTGTCAGTGGAGACGACCTCGAAAAAGCCAATCTCAACAACATGGCAAACATCGTTCAACAATTGCCGACGGTGAACTACCGCGCCAATGCGTCGAATAAAGACACCGCCCTATTCATCCGCGGCGTCGGTACGATTTCCACCTCCCCGGGGGTTGAGCCGACCGTATCTACGGTGGTTGACGGTGTGGTGTTTGCGCGGCCGGGTATGGCCACTCTCGATTTGATGGAAGTCGAGCGCCTTGAAGTCTTGCGCGGCCCACAAGGGACGTTGTTCGGCAAAAACGCTTCTGCGGGTGTGATCAACGTTATTTCTAAAGCAATTCCGAAAGCGACTGAAGGTTATGTTGACTTCGGCTACTACGACAAGAAAGAGACGCGCCTCCGCGCCGGTGTGGCCGGACCGCTGGGCGAGACTACCGGCGGCTCCATAGCGGTTTTTGCTGGCAAATACGACGGTAACGTCAAGAACGTTTTTTTGAACGAGAACGTTAACGGTTACGACCGCAAGGGCATCCGTGGCAAACTTGAGTTCACACCAAGCGGCGACGTCAAAGTGAATCTGATTGCCGACTACGCAACTGCCGATGACACCGGCACCCGTGGCCCATACGTTCGCACTTCAACTGCGGCGCTGACCGCCGGCGTGTTGCCGGTCGTGGCTGGTCTGCAAAACCGTACTGTTGCCACTAACGTTCGCGAACGCGTGGAAGACAACAATGGTGGTGTGTCGGGACAGGTGGACGTCAAATTCGCCAGCGGCACGTTGACCTCCATCACCGCCTTCCGCCAATGGAAAAACACCCAGTTCCAAGATCTGGACGGCATCAACACCGTCTATAACCAACTGGTGGGGCAAGCCGACCGCGGGCAACTGGATTCCAAACAAAGCTCGCAAGAATTGCGTTGGGCGTCGAACAAAGGTAGTTTTGTTGACTATGTTGCCGGGTTCTTCTATTTCAACAACAAAACCGACGAAGTCTATCGCCGCGATGTGACCCGCTGTGCGACCACCGGCACACCG
>JACMOJ010000096.1 GCA_014378085.1 Burkholderiales bacterium
AACCGCGAGATCTTGCCGGTTTGTACCCGTGCGCGATCATGTTTGAGTGCATCCCGCAGGCGGTTTTCGACTTCTCGCTGGTTCTTGCTCGACTCCATATCGATGAAGTCGATGACAACCAAGCCGCCCAAGTCGCGCAGGCGCAGTTGACGCGCGATTTCATCCGCCGCTTCGCAATTGGTGCGGAATGCGGTTTCTTCGATGTCGTGGCCCTTGGTGGCCCGAGCTGAGTTGACGTCAACTGAGACCAGCGCTTCGGTGTGGTCGATGATGATGGCACCACCGGAGGGCAGCGACACATCGCGCCGATAGGCCGTCTCGATCTGGTGCTCAATTTGAAAGCGTGAGAAGAGCGGTACGTCGTCGTGATATAGCTTGACCTTGCCGACGTTTGACGGCATCACGGTCGACATAAACGACTGCGCCTGCTCAAAAATTTCCTGAGTGTCGACGAGAATTTCGCCGACGTCGGGCTGGAACAAGTCACGGATCGCGCGTACCACCAAGCTCGACTCAAGATAAATGAGCTCTGGCCCTTTGACGTCGCGGCCCGCGCCCTCAATGGCTTCCCATAGTTGCACCAAGTAGTTCATATCCCACTGCAACTCCTCGGCGTTGCGCCCAATGCCGGCGGTGCGCGCGATGATCGACATGCCTTCAGGTACCTGCAACTGATCCAGCGTCTCGCGCAATTCAGCGCGTTCTTCGCCTTCAACACGTCGTGATACGCCGCCGCCACGTGGATTGTTTGGCATCAGCACCAAATACCGGCCGGCCAGTGAGATGTAAGTGGTGAGGGCAGCGCCCTTGTTGCCGCGTTCGTCTTTTTCAACTTGGACGAGTAACTCCTGGCCGACCCGCAGATTTTGCGCAATCTTGCCGCGGGTGCCTTCGCCGTCTTCGCCGGCGACATATTCGCGGGTCAGTTCCTTAAAGGGCAAGAAACCGTGGCGCTCCGCGCCGTAGTCAACAAAAATCGCTTCGAGTGAGGGTTCAACTCGTGTGACCTTCGCTTTGTAGATGTTTGATTTACGCTGTTCTTGGCCTGCGTGTTCGATATCAAGGTCGACGAGTTTTTGGCCATCGACGATTGCAACGCGTAGCTCTTCAGCTTGGGTTGCGTTAAATAACATGCGCTTCATGTTTAATCCTTCAAGCGCGCTTGTGCGGGGCAAAAGCCAGCCAGTGGCGGAACCCAACGAGCTGCGACCTCGACCCTGCGCAATTCTCAGCGCAGGGTGGTGCAGCGATTGCTAAACACTGGTGTCGTGCGCGACCGGTGCGCAGACGACTTCGGCTCAGCTACAGGTGTTTACGGTTGGCCAACGACATCATTGACGTCTTGGTCGGGCCCCACACTGCATACTCGATGCAGGTGGTGTCGATTTCAGTGAAACGAAAACGAGGATTCACGTGTAGTTTGGTACAAGGAGCGGGCCGGTTTCCCGGCGGTGTTCAGTGTTCAAGCAATCATAGGTGCATGTGGGAGAAGATCACTGCGTTCGGCCAACCATGCACTACAAAATTCGTTTCGTTCACGCCGCCGTCTTTCTCGTCTTCGAATCTTTGGATTCTCGGCCCGAATGGCGCGCGTTGTTATGTTGCATTTCGTTTACTATCGCTACTTACCAAGCAGTGCTTGCGGTGAGCGAAAACGACCGGCGTTTTCCGCGGTGAGCGGCGAGTTCTGAAACACAGGCAGTGGATTTGAAAACTGCGCGGGGAACAGATCAAGCCAAACAACACGGCGATTTATTTGCAGAATTTCGACAAAGTGACTGCGGCGATAGGACTTACCTTACAGCGCCTGAAGTGACTAAATCGGAAGACTTGCTTGTAAATCAACGAGATATCAGTATAGCGCAAATGCCAGTGGCGACAAAACCTTTCCAGCCCGTTCCTTCCCAGCCTGGTCTTAACCGTGACCTTGACCTTGGGCTTGACACCAAGGCCGCCCATGCGACGCTCAACCCGGCGGCAGACGCGCCACGCGTTGAGCGCGTCACCATCGACGACAATCACGCGGGCCAACGGATCGACAACTTCTTGCTGGCCCGCTTAAAGGGGGTGCCGAAGAGCCACATTTATCGCATTCTTCGATCCGGTGAAGTTCGTGTTAACAAAGGTCGCGTCGACCAAACTTACCGGTTGTTGCTAGAGGACGTCGTTCGTGTGCCGCCAGTTAAAATTGCGCCAGCAAAAAAGTCGAGCAACGACGGGCACCTTCAGCCAAAAGTGGCTGGAAAGTCCCTCCCAGCTTGGAGGATCGTTTTTGAAGACGACGCGATCCTCGCGATCGATAAACCAGCCGGCATGGCGGTGCATGGTGGGAGTGGCATCCAGCTGGGGGTAATTGAAGCGATGCGGCTGACGCGGCCGGACGCGAAGTTCCTTGAGCTAGTACATCGCCTTGATCGAGAGACGTCGGGGATTTTGCTCATCGCCAAGAAGCGCAGCGCGCTGACCGGCATGCACGCCATGCTACGTGGCGAGGGAAATGATGTCGAGGGCAGTTCTGGGCGCATCAAGAAGCACTATTACGCGCTGGTGGAAGGCAATTGGCCAGACTTACGCAAGAGTGTGCGCATCAAACTCGCCAAGTACGTCACCAAAGAAGGAGAACGCCGTGTTGCAGTCGATGAAGATGACGGGCAAGAGTCGCATACAATCTTCACACGGGTTAAACAATTCTCAGGCGCGACGTTGCTTGACTGCGACATTCGCACCGGCCGCACCCACCAGATTCGTGTGCACTTGGCGAGCCTTAAGTATCCCATTATTGGCGATGACAAATACGGCAACTTCGCGCTCAACAAACACGTTGCCCAAGCAAAAAATGGCGGACTGAAGCGAATGTTTTTGCACGCGCATTCGATTGCGTTCACCCACCCCACCACGTCGGCCAAGACCGAAATCGTTGCGCCGCTGTCGCCAGACTTATCCAAGTATTTGGATTTTCGCCGACAAATAAGCAAGCCAACCTAACCCGACGATGCGCTATCGTTTAGTCGTCTTTGACTGGGACGGAACCATTATGGATTCGACCAGTTTGATTGCCGAATGTATTCAACTTGCGGCGGTAGATTGCGCACTCACGCCACCATCGACCGAGGCCGCCAAACACATCATCGGTCTGGGCATCCGTGATTCGGTGCAATTCTTGTTTCCTAATCTCAATGATGCGGGGCTAGATGCCTTCGCGCAGCGCTACCGTCATCACTATTTGCCGCGCGACAGTGAGGTGAGGTTGTATGAGGGCATACAAACTGTACTGACCAATCTCGCGCATGACGAGCGATTTCTTGCCGTTGCCACCGGGAAACCGCGGCGCGGTCTTGAACGTGCATTTGATCATTGTGGTCTGCGGCCGCACTTTCATTACACACGCTGTGCGGACGAAGGTTGGCCGAAGCCGCACCCGGATATGCTGGAGAAGCTGATGGCCTTCACGGGTGTTGAAGCCGCGCAAACATTGATGATCGGTGACACTATCCATGACCTCAATATGGCGGCATCGGCGGGCTGTGATGGTTTGGCTGTGAGTTACGGTGCACACGCACCGGCCACTCTGACCACCGTGCCGCATCGTGCGGTGTTGCATTCGGTAGAGGAGCTTGCACAATGGCTGAAGACGCATGGCTGAAGACGCATGGCTGAAAAAGCATGGCTGACAAAGAACGCTTGATTTGTCGGCGCGACACGCTGATAGAAGGGGGGCTCGCCACACGGTTCAGTATGGAATTCGACGGGCGGACGCTACCCGCCTTTGTGGTCGCCTACGACGGGGCGTTGTTTGGTTACGTCAATTCCTGCCCGCACCGCGGCACCGAACTCGACTGGCAGGCAGGAGAGGTGTTTGATGACGCAGGGTTATACTTGGTCTGTGCTACGCACGGCGCGTTATTTGAGCCCGACAGCGGTCGTTGTGTCGGAGGACCCTGCCAGGGCGCGTCGCTAAACAAAGTCGCCATCGATGTGGTTGACGGCGCTGTTTATCTGCGAATGGGGCGGATAACAGAACGTTCAAGCCCTGACGCTTTACCTTCGATCTAATCTGGAAATATTGCATGGAAAACACCTCCGTCCCAACCGCACCAGCGGAAGACGACAAACAAGTCGCCGCTAAGACTAACGCCGCAGTAGGTTGGGAGCGAAGTGTTCTCGAAACGTTGGCGATGGAAACGCTCGCCGAACAAAAACGTGCACGTCGTTGGCGAACAACCGTCTCCTTGTTGTGGTTGGGTTTCTTCTCGCTGGTGTTGTTGCTCATTTTCGGCGCGACCGCAGGCAGGCAGTCGGGCGCGACACTGGAAAAACACACGGCGTTGATTGAGGTGAAGGGCGTCATCTCGGCTGAGTCGAAGGCGTCAGCCGACAAAGTTATCGCCGCATTACAAGCGGCCTTTAAAGACAAAAATACGCAGGGCGTGGTGATGCGCATCGATAGCCCGGGGGGGAGTCCGGTGCAGTCTGGGTATATCAACGACGAGATGAAACGTCTACGCGCATTGCATAAAGATATTCCGCTTTATGTCGTCGTCCAAGATATTTGCGCCTCCGGCGGGTATTACATTGCGGCGGCGGCGGACAGAATATTTGTCGATAAGGCGTCGATCGTCGGTTCCGTGGGCGTACTGATGGATGGCTTTGGCTTTACCGGCACCATGGACAAGCTGGGTGTTGAGCGTCGGTTGGTCACCGCCGGCGCTAACAAGGGCTTTCTTGACCCGTTTTCGCCGGTAAACCTTGAGCAGCAAAAATTTGCACAGCAGATGGTCAATGAAATTCACGAGCAGTTTATTAAGGTGGTTCGTGAAGGCCGTGGCAAACGCCTCAAAGAAACGCCGGAAATGTTCTCGGGGCTGGTCTGGTCCGGGGAGAAGAGCGTGGCGCTTGGGCTTGCGGATGGATTTGGGGGGCTCGAGTACGTGGCACGCGAAGTGATTAAGGCGGAAGCAATCGTCGACTACACGCCTGAGGATTCGTTGTCGGAACAGTTCGCGCGGCGCATCGGTGTATCGGCGTCCGATTCGTTATGGAAGTCGCTCTCGGCGAAGTTGTTGTCGGAGCGATCTAGTCCGAGCCTACGCTGAACTAGTCCGAGCCTACGCTGAAGCGGAGCGGTTGCTGTGTTGATCAGGCGGTTAGGCAAGTAACAGAAATATTGTCGGCAACTTCAGGATGCTCACGTCAGGGCTTGCATTTGACACGCGCCACGCGGCGACGGATTGGGTTCGCACCGACTCCATCGAACCGGTGAGATCCGCGGCAATGCAAGGTCGCGTGTTTGGCGAAAGTGTTGCCAGCAAATCCGCAAATAGCGCCTGATTGCGATACGGCGTCTCAATGAACATTTGTGTTTGTTGCTGGCGTTTGGACTCCCGCTCAACCGCCACGATCCGCTGAACGCGCGCTTGTTTGTCCTGCGGCAGGTAGCCGTGGAAGGCAAAACTCTGTCCATTAAGTCCCGAGGCCATCAACGCAAGCAACAATGAAGAGGGGCCAACCAATGGCTTGACGGGAATGCCCGCGTGATGTGCGGCCGCGACCACCAGCGCGCCCGGGTCTGCCACCGCAGGCGCGCCTGCTTCAGACACGAGTCCAACGTTGATGCCGGCCAACAAAGGTGCCAGCATCGCGCTTAATTCTGCGTGCTGTCCGTGACTGGCGTGTTTATCCAGCTCAACGATTGAAATTTCCGCCAATGGCCGCGTGATACCGATCGCCTTGAGAAACGCACGTGCCGTCTTGGCGTTTTCTGCGATGTAGTGCGTTAAGCCAATTGCCGTGGTGATGACATCTGCGGGCAACACTGCCCGGGTGTTGTCAGGGCTGGCAATCGCTACATGGGTCGGAATCAGGTAGAGCGTTCCCGTCTTTTTCTGAGGTGGCAGTTTCTGGCCACTTTCGCTCACGTGAGAACCTCAACGCCTTCATTTGCAAGCATCGTGATCAGCGACAGCAATGGTAACCCCACGAGTGCGGTAGGATCATCGCTGGTCATGGTGGCAATTAATGCCGCCCCTAAGCCTTCCGACTTTGCGCTGCCCGCACAATCCAACGCGTTTTCGCGGTCCAAATAGCAGCTGATCGCCTCATCACTATATCCACGCATGATGACGACGGTTGGGACAACAACTCGCTGGAGCCGTCCACTAGCAACATCGAGCAAGGCGAGTGCGGTGTGAAAGACAACGCGTTTTCCGCGCATTTCCCGCAGTTGTTTGATGGCGTTATCACGCGTGCCAGGTTTGCCGAGCGCAACGCCTTCTAGGTCGGCAACTTGGTCGGAGCCGATGATGAGTCCAGACGCGAGGCCCGCTTGCATTGCGCCCGCCCCTACTGCACCCGCCCGCGCCTTTGCCGCGGCAAGGCGGATGGCTGTGCTCGCGCAGTCTTCGCCCGCGAGTGGCGCTTCGTCACAATTGGGGGCAATAACCGAATACGGGAGTTGCAGCCGGTTAAGCAGTTCGGCACGGTAGCGTGAGGTTGAGGCTAAAACAAGCGATTTTGCAGGGGTGGCAGAGGTCAAATTGAGGCCCAATGGAGGAGGGAATGAGTGCAAAGCGGGCAGGTAAGTGATTGATTTTTTGAACATAAAATCATATCATGCGGCATGAGTACTCGCCACGCCGACTTTCGTCATGCCCAGCCAAACAAAATTGCCGATCCGACCTCGACGTTAGTTTCCGTCGATCGTTTGACGCGCCTAAAGCAGGTGGTGGAGGGGCAGTTCGCCCCATTGGACCTGCCTGAGTTGACCGATTTTCTGGCGTCGACAAAGGGGAACATCACTTACCGAATCACCGGAAATAGCGTGTCAGATCAATCAGGTAGCCAGCAAAAGAGGTTGCGGTGTATAATTTTGGGCTGGTTTGAAGTGCTGGATTCGGTGACCTTAGCGCCATCTCGTCTTACGCTTGATATCGAAAGTCGGCTGGTGTTGGTTGCCTCCGAAGACGCGCTGCCACCCCTTGAGGACGAGGCTGAAGACGAGGATTACATCGTCTGCGGGCAAGATTTTGATCTCAAGGCACACGTTCAGGAAGAAATTTTGCTGGCAATCCCGACCACAACGCCGCGGTCGCAAGCGCTTCCCGATACCAAGTTGCCTAAAGCACTTCGCGGATCGCGTCAGCCGAATAGTGTGGCTGGGGACGCAGGAGCGGGATTGGACGCTAAGCAGTCGCCGTTCGCCAAACTTGCAGCACTGAAGAAAATACGTTGACGCCAACCAGTTTTTTTGGCGGCAATGTCAGGTTGAATCGCAGGTGTAAGTATTAGGGCATTAAGTTTTTTATCTAGGAGAATCACCATGGCAGTCCAACAAAACAAGAAGTCGCCCTCCAAGCGCGGCATGCACCGTGCGCACGACTTTCTGACCACCCCACCGACGGCAATCGAGCCGACCACGGGCGAAACACACTTGCGGCACCACATTTCGCCGTCCGGTTTCTACCGCGGGAAAAAAGTGGTGAAAACCAAGGCGGACGAGTAAGTCGTCTGCGCTCGATCTGGCGTCATAAATAACAATTAAGCTGCTGGATATCTCGCAGGAGGCGAGCTACCCAAAAAAATGCAGACGACGATTGCCATCGACGCGATGGGCGGGGATGTTGGGCCAACGGTTACCGTTCCCGCCGCATTAATGTTTCTCGCTCAATCCCCGGATTGCCGAGTGCTTCTGGTCGGTCGTGCCGACGAGATCAATGCCCAGCTAAAGAAATCTACGGCGCGCGGTGACACGGCGTTGGCTTTGTCGCGTCTGGAGGTTGTTGAGGCACCAGAAATCGTGGAGATGCACGAGGACGTTCGCTCGGCAATCCGCAACAAGAAAAACTCTTCGATGCGTATCGCCATTGATCTCGTGAAGTCGGGCCGAGCCCATGCGTGTGTTTCGGCCGGCAATACTGGCGCGCTGATGGGTACTGCTAAATTTGTATTAAAGACGCTGCCCGGGATCGACCGCCCGGCCATTTGTGGCGCACTACCGTCGCGCAAGGGGGTAGTGTACGTTTTGGATTTAGGCGCAAATGCCGAATCCACTCCCGAGCATCTTCTGCAATTCGCCATCATGGGGGCGATGTTATGTTCGGCGGTTGACGGCAAAGAAAACCCCAGCGTCGGACTTCTCAACATTGGTTCAGAAGACATTAAAGGTAACGAAAGCACCAAGCGCGCGGGGGAACTGCTTAAAGCGAGCCATCTAAATTTCTTCGGCAACGTTGAGGGCACCGATATTTATAAAGGCACGACCGATGTCGTGGTTTGCGACGGCTTTGTCGGCAACGTGATGCTCAAAGCGTCCGAAGGAATCGCCAAGATGATGGGTGACTTTTTGAAAGAGGAGTACAAAAGGTCTGTTTTGCGTAAGCTGATGGCGCTCATCTCGTTACCCGCGCTGAACGGTTTTCGTGCGCGGGTTGATCATCGTCAGTACAACGGCGCGGCGCTACTGGGTTTGCGCGGTATTGTGGTGAAGAGCCACGGCTCGGCCGATGCCTACGGGTTTGGTCGCGCGATTTTGCGCGCCAAGTCTGAAGCCGAACACGGACTGTTGTCGAAGATCAGTACGGAAATCGAAAGGCTGCACAGCGAAGGCCTATTGCAACCCGCGCAACCTGCGCAAGCCGGTGCCAGCGGTGAACCGTTGTCAGACTCGGCGGGCGCCAAATGAGCGAAATCTACGCCCGCATTGCTGGCACCGGTAGCTATCTTCCGGCGCGTTGTGTGACCAACGAGGAATTATCCAAGACCGTCGATACTAGCGACGAGTGGATTTTTTCGCGGACCGGCATTCGTGAGCGCCACTTCGCGGCGGATAACGAGAACGCTAGTGATCTTGCGTTAATCGCATGTCAGCGGGCCATGAAGGCGGCCAGAGTCGATGCAGATGATATCGACCTCATCATTGTAGCCACTTCAACGCCAGACATGGTGTTCCCCTCCACGGCTTGTATCTTGCAGGACAAGCTTGGTGTGAAGGAAGCGATTGCGTTTGATGTCCAGGCCGTGTGCGCCGGATTTGTCTACGGCCTTGCCACGGCGGAAAAATTCATTCGAACCGGTGGCGCAAAATGCGCCTTGGTGGTCGGTACTGAAGTTTTTTCGCGCATCATGAATTGGCAAGACCGAACCACCTGCGTGTTGTTCGGCGATGGTGCCGGCGCAGTGGTGCTGAAGTCTTCAACCGAGCCCGGCATTTTGTCGACGCATCTTCATGCCGATGGTAGTTACCACGCTGCGCTGTGTGCACCTGGTACTGTGGAAAACGGCAAGATACGTGGCAGCCCGATGCTGACCATGGAGGGCAGCACGGTATACAAGTTTGCGGTGAAGGCGTTTGAAGACGTGGCGTGGGAAGCGTTACATGCAAATGGGTTACAACCCGATGCGATTGATTGGTTCATTTGCCATCAGGCGAATCAGCGCATCATCATGCATGCGGCCAAACGTTTGGCGATGCCGGAAGAGAAAGTTGTCATCACGGTGGATCGGCACGGCAACACGTCGGCCGCCTCCATCCCGCTCGCGCTGGATGAGTCGGTTCGTGAAGGCAAAATCAAGCCGGGCCAGATGGTTTTGATGGCGGCACTTGGCGGCGGTTTTGCTTGGGGTGCGGCGCTCGCAAAATGGTAATCCACGCGCCCCATTCAGCCCCATGACAACAGTTGCCATCACGTTCGCAGGCCAGGGCTCGCAATCAATCGCCATGATGGCGGGTCTCAGCGAATTGCCGGTCGTCAAGTCGACCTTCGATGAGGCCTCAGCACTCCTCGGTCTAGATCTTTGGCAGCTCGCCAAGGTGGGGCCGGTCGAGTTGCAGAATCAGACCATCAACACCCAGCCATTGATGCTAGTTGCGGGTGTCGCCACCTGGCGTGCCTGGCAAAGCCTCGGCGGTCCTCCCCCGGCCAGTTTTGCCGGACACAGTCTGGGCGAATA
>JACMOJ010000097.1 GCA_014378085.1 Burkholderiales bacterium
ACTTTTTTGATGAAACTCCCAAGCTGAAATTTTAGCTGAAGCAAGAAATATTCACCCCAGATATCCATGACGCAGCGCACCATTTTTAAACGAAAAGTCCTTTGCTGGTGGGTACTTCGAGCCAAAAATACCTGTAAAAGACCGCCAATAGGGGACTTTCAGTATTAACGAACCGAACTACATTGAGGCCAAGGGCAAAAGGCGAACCCCGCGTTGGCCCAGAGGACGCCCACTACTCTTAGCCTTTCATCTGCAAGTCCGGCGCTAACACGGTGGGCGCCCAGCTCCGAGGTTCGGGGAATGTCGTTGCTTTATTAACCGCATCGGCTAACTTCAGCGCAACGCCAATTAAAATTTTTCCCCCGCAGTGATCGGCGGCGCCAACGACGACACACCTGCTACATTTGTCCGGTGCCGTTGGGCTGTAGCGCCTTGTGGCAACGTCCCTGCGGCAGCAGGTGCCACGGGCGGATTCGGCCAATCGACCCACACGGCACCCGTGGATTGGTGTCCAATGTCATTCGCTTCACTGTCGCGCGACACCGCCAAGACCACACCAATCGCCAATGCACTAAATGCGATGCCCGACACAATCGCGTAAGCCAATAACTTCAGCAAGTCCTGCGCGACCGCAAACTTTGGACCGGCGCGTAACGGCGGGTGTGTGTGCACCAGTCGGATTAATTGTTTAAGCCAAGTCAGACGCATGCTTATCTCCGCAGTTGAGAAATCGATGGGGTGTTGCTGACCATGATTTAGCGCGGCAATTGCGGCTGGATTCGGGACCGATTCAGGCAACCAACAAACACAAATGTGGCAGCTTTATGGCGGTGTAGTCGTGCGCTCGGAACGCGCTCTGAACGCGCTCTGAATGCGCACAAAACGCGCACAAAAGTGGAATAAGCCTGGGGTATATTGATTCGCAAGCATTCAAACGCAAGTACGTACGCCATTCGGGACTATTCATGCAAAAACGTATTGCCATTGTTGAAGACGACAACAACATTCGCGCCAACTACACCGACGCGTTGAAACGTCATGGCTACGATGTCTCGGGCTATTCGGATCGTGCTTCCGCAATAGCAGCATTCCGCACCACACTCCCCGACCTCGCCATCATCGATATCGGGCTGGGTGACGAGATCGATGGCGGGTTTACCCTCTGTCGTGATCTGCGCGCGTTATCGAATAGTCTGCCTATCATTTTTTTGTCGGCGCGTGACAGCGATTGCGACATCGTGTCGGGCTTACGGCTGGGCGCAGACGACTATGTGACCAAAGACGTTTCTATGCCGCACCTTACCGCGCGCATCGCCGCGTTATTTCGCCGCCTTGATGCGCAACGGGCACCCGCCCGCGCAGAGGACGTGTTGCATCGTGGCGAGCTGGTGCTGGACATCAACCGACTTTCCATCAGATGGAAGCAACACGACGTTATCCTGACGGTTACAGAGTTTTGGATGATTCATGCGCTGGTGAAGTTTGTCGGACATGTAAAGAATCGCGATCAACTGATGCGTGAAGCCGAACTCACCGTTGACGACAATACGATCACCTCACACATGAAACGTATTCGCAAAAAATTCGAAGTTGTCGACGCGGGTTTTGACGCTATTGAAACGGTATACGGCATGGGCTACCGGTGGCGTGAATAAGCGTTGTCAACTCTTGCACGAGCAAGCCACGTGAGTAACGTTCCATTCAAAGACAGCGTTCGCGCCAAATTTGTGGGCGTGTCACTCTTGCTGTTACTGATCCCGCTGTCTGGTTACGTGTTTGTTCGCGAACTGGCGACTTATCTTCGACTTGGTCACGAGCAAGTAACTGTCGCCACAGCAAAACTTGTGGCCGCATCGCTGTCTGATCGTCCGGGCTTGCAACTCCGCCGCCGTCCTCGGCCGATTGTTGCAAATGAGCCAACACCGGAAGTTTCACCTGCTTCACAAGCTGACCCGGAACGCGATCGTGTTATCGCGCTCTTTAATGCGAGTGACGCGAGCATTGCGGCCAGCTTGGGCGCGCGTTATCTGCCCGACGCTGCGGTCGAACGGATTCTCAACCAAGGTGTGGCGCGTGACGCAAGGGTTTGGGTGATTGACGCGAACGGCAACGTTCGCGGGCTAGTCGGCGCAATCTTTGCCGCTCCACCACAAAATGCCATTGAATCTGCAGTGACCGGCGCGGTTTCGTGGCTACTAAAGAGCCGCACCGATGCGGTGACCACGGATGCGGTTGACTCACGCGACGCCGTGTTTTCGCAATCTGAGCGCGCACTACTAGGCCAGCCTAACGTGGAGTGGCGCACCCAACGTGATGATCGATTCGGCGTGCTTAGCGCGGCTGCCCCAATATGGCAGGGCGATAACATTGTCGCCGCCGTTGTGGTGGAGCAGAGTGATACGAGCCAGCGGGCGCTTGCCCGGCGCGCCGCGCAGTCGGTGATTATGGTGAGCGTCGTCATTTTCCTCGTGTCGTTTGGTGCACTCATCTGGCTTTCGTTTTCATTGGTGCGACGAATTTCTCGTCTTCAAAAAGATGCCGACGCCGCAGTCGACGCGCAGGGGCGCGCCACCGGCACGATTCACGAAACTGCGGGCAATGATGAGATTGGTGCGCTGTCAAAGACGCTCGCCTCGATGGTAGAACGACAGGCTGCCTACAATCAGTATCTTGAAAAGCTCGCCTCTCGCCTCTCCCACGAGCTGCGCACGCCGGTGGCGGTGGTGCGCTCGTCGCTGGACAATCTGCGCGCCGCTAGCACCGTCGGTGAAGACCACAAATATCTCGACCGCGCCGATGAAGGCGTGATGCGCCTGTCAAAACTGATTTCGAGAATGTCAGAAGCAACACAGTTAGAACAGATGCTGCAACACGCTGACCAAACGCGCTTTGATCTCTGCCGTGTTGTTGACGGATGTGTTGAGGGTTACCGACTTGCGTTCGCGCCACAAACAATTTCGCTAGACAGACCGAACCATGAATGCATGATGACCGGCGTGCCCGACGCCATCGCACAGATGCTCGACAAACTTATCCAAAATGCCGTTGACTTTGCGGCGGAAGATTCAGCGATCCGTATTCAAGTCACGAGCACGGCAGGAACCCTAACGTTAAGCGTCGCCAACACCGGCCCGCGATTGCCAGCGGATACCTCGGTACTGTTCGATTCGATGATCTCGATTCGCCGCGATTCCGAAACTGGAGATCATCTTGGACTCGGGCTACACATTGCTCGGTTGATCGCGGTATTCCATGGCGGCACGATTAGCGCAGCAAATCTTCCAAACGATTCTGGCGTAGTGGTCGAAATCGTGTTGCCGTTGGTGCCGCAAGAGCGGATTAAAAGCAATTAAACGTTGAAGCGGAAGTGCATAACATCGCCGTCTTTGACGATGTACTCTTTACCTTCCAAACGCATCTTGCCTGCTTCTTTACACTTGGCTTCACCACCGAGGGTAACGAAGTCGTTGAAGGCGATTACCTCCGCACGGATGAAGCCTTTTTCAAAATCGGTATGGATCACGCCGGCGGCTTGCGGCGCCGTTGAACCTTTGTGTACGGTCCATGCGCGCACTTCTTTAACACCGGCCGTGAAGTAAGTCTCAAGCCCCAACAGGGTATAGGCCGCACGAATCATACGTGCGAGGCCTGGCTCTTTCATGCCGATGTCTTCTAAGAAAACTTGTTTGTCCGCCTCGTCCATTTCCGCAATCTCTGCCTCAATCTTTGCGCAAATCGCGACCACGGGTGCGCCTTCTTTGGCAGCGTGTTCTTTGACACGATCCAGTAGCGGATTGTTTTCAAATCCTCCTTCGATCACGTTCGCGACATACAGAACAGGTTTAGCAGTAAGTAACGACAGCTGTTTGATCAGCGCCAGCTCATCGGCGTCGTAGCCCATCGCCCGCACAGGAATTGCCTCGTTCAATTTTTTCATCATGGGCTCAAGAATGGCGACCATCTTGATGGCCTCTTTATCACCTGCCCGTGAATTTTTTTGCGCCTTATGCAGGGCTTTCTCCACAGACTGCATATCGGCAAGAGCGAGTTCCGTATCGATCACGGCAATATCGGAGAACGGATCAACTTTGCCTGCCACGTGGATCACATTCGGGTCGTCAAAACAGCGCACCACATGCGAGATCGCATCGGTCTCACGAATGGTGGCCAAGAACTGATTACCCAATCCTTCGCCTTTTGATGCACCAGCAACCAAGCCGGCAATATCAACAAACTCAACAATGGCCGGGACAACACGTTCAGGCTTCACGATGGCGGCGAGTTGATCTTGACGGGGATCGGGCACTTCAACAATGCCGATATTTGGCTCAATGGTGCAAAACGGATAGTTTTCCGCAGCGATACCGGCCTTGGTCAATGCGTTGAAGGTTGTCGATTTGCCGACGTTGGGAAGTCCTACGATGCCGCATTTCATATCATTCTGCTTTCGGTGTTTTGGTTACATCTTTTGGCTTGGTGTGGAGTCGCAACATCGCCGCTTCCATATCGCCCTTTGCCATCGCCGGCCAACATTCTAGCGAACGCGTTAGCACTTCATTTATCGCACGTTGATCCTCAACGCCGGGGCGATGGAGCACATAGTCCACCACCTCGGGTCGCTCAACAGCGCCACCTGATTTATTTGCCAACTCGGCGGCAAGCTCGCGGGGATGGCCAATGCCGATGCGCAGGCGCCAAAATTCTTTGGTGGCAAGATGGTCCACGATGTCCTTAATGCCATTGCTGCCCGCCGCACCGCCAATCTTCATCTTGACGCCACCTGCTGGCAGATCCATTTCGTCATGCGCGACCAAAATTTCTGCGGCGGTGAGCTGGTAGAACTTCGCAAGCGCACCAACGGCTAGGCCCGACCGGTTCATAAACGTGGTTGGCTTTAACAACCAAACGCCCGCTACTTTGGCCACTTCCCCGTGAAACTTCGACTCCTTATGAAAGGCAGCGCCGAGTTCACGCGCCAGCGCGTCAACGAACCAAAATCCCGCGTTGTGCCGCGTTTGTTCATACTCGCGTCCGGGGTTACCGAGGCCAACAACAAGTTTGATGGAAATATTTGACATAGGACGCTAAGTCTCACAAGAAAAAATGCCCGCCAGGTACGGCGGGCATTTCAGTATGGAACGCGGCTAAGGCTTTATTATTTTTTGGCCTTGTCATCTTTCTTGGGAGCCTCCTCCTCTTTAACCTTCTGGTTGGCGGCCGGTACATCGGCTGCCGACACTGCTGCTGCCGCCTCATCTGCCGCCACTGCCCGCGGGATGATGATGGTTGCAACCGACCGATCATCTTTGCGGTTCAATGCGACCGATTCTACGCCAGCCGGAAGCTTTAAGTTCGACAAGTGAATTGAATGACCGGATGCGAGGTCTTTCAAGTCAACTTCGATGAACTCGGGCAGGTCCTTCGCCAAACAAGCAATATCGAGCTCGTTAATGATGTGCGAAACGATGCCACCGGAAAGCTTTACACCAGGCGCGATGTCAGCGTTAACGAAGTGCAGCGGCACCTTCATGTGAATTTTTTTAGTCGGATCAATCCGCTGGAAATCAACGTGCAAAACAATTTGCTTCCAAGCGTGCATCTGCACATCACGCAACAAAACTTGTTCGCCCTTGCCGTCCAATTCCATATCGAGAACCGATGCGTGGAAGGCTTCCAAACGAAGCTTGTGATAGATCTCATTGTGGTCGAGCTCAATCACGGTTGCATCTTTCCCAGCGCCATAAATAATGCCGGGGACTTTTTCCGCGCGACGCAGGCGGCGGCTCGCACCCGTGCCCTGTACGCTGCGCGTAGTTGCTTTAAAAGCGATTTTCATAGTGTGACTCCAAGTTAAAAACCATTCGCGACCAAATGGTTTGTTGCAAAAGTGCCTCGATCGTTTGAGGCACCGTAAAAATCGTTACGACTTACTCGCTAAACAAAGAGCTCACCGAGCCCCCTTCTGCGATTCTACGAATGGTTTCAGCAATCAGTTCCGCCGTACCAATTTGACGAATTTTTTTACACGCCACTGCTTCCGGCCTTAACGGGATGGTGTCAGTAACCACCAACTCATCAATCACCGAATTCTCCAACCGCTCAATGGCCGGACCGGACAACACCGGATGTGTACAGTAAGCCACTACCTTTGCCGCGCCACGTTCCTTCAGCGCTTTTGCCGCCTCGGTCAACGTTCCAGCTGTGTCGACAATGTCATCCATGATGAGGCAGGTGTGACCCTCAACATCACCGATGATGTTCATCACCATTGACACGTTGGCTCTAGGCCGACGTTTGTCGATGATCGCCAACTCCGAATCCAGCTGCTTCGCAATCGCCCTTGCACGTACCACGCCACCCACATCAGGTGACACCACAATCAAATCTGGGTAGTCGTGTTTCCACACATCCCCCAACAAAATCGGTGTCGCATAAATGTTGTCTACGGGGATATCGAAGAAACCCTGAATTTGATCCGCGTGAAGATCCATCGTCAACACGCGGTCTACACCCGCGCCAATCAACATATTGGCAACCACTTTTGCAGAAATCGCGACTCGCGCTGAACGCGGGCGACGGTCCTGCCGCGCATACCCAAAATACGGGATAACTGCGGTAATCCTTGCGGCGCTTGAACGCTTGAGCGCATCCGTCATGACCATGATTTCCATCAGGTGGTCGTTGGTCGGTGCACAGGTAGACTGCAAAATGAACGCATCCTTACCGCGCACATTCTCAAGAATCTCTACCATGACTTCGCCGTCGCTGAACTGGGAAACTTTCGCCCGACCCAGCTGCGTCCCGAGCAATCTCGCCGTTTCTTTGGCGAGCTTCGGGTTCGCATTGCCAGCGAACACACTCAAATTATCAAATGTCATGCAATCGCCTCTTGTAGTACCTAGTTCTCACAGTTGGAACAAGTAACCACACACCTTGGTGCCGAATGAACAATTTAGTCACAGGACACCAACGTGTTATTGCTGGCTGGGGAGGTAGGGATCGAACCTACGAATGCCGGAATCAAAATCCGGTGCCTTACCACTTGGCGACTCCCCAAACTTTTTTTGCCCCAGCGCACTAGTCAAGCGCTGGAAGCTTGCTAGAGGTGAGGATGTTGGTCCAGACCTCGCGCAACAAAACCAGTGATTTTCGGCGAACGCTGCTCGAAAGCTTCGCGCGCGTCGTCCTCGAACTCAAAGGCCGCAAATAAGCTGGCCCCGGAGCCTGTCATACGCGCCCCAAAAACGGATTTACGGGACACTGCAGACAACATCGCAAGACCTGACGCGACCTCTGGAAACGCTTTCAAAACAACGGGTTGCAAATCATTATGGTAATTTGCGAGGCCGGTCGCCGAAAAGTCCGCTATTTTGACGGTA
>JACMOJ010000098.1 GCA_014378085.1 Burkholderiales bacterium
AATAGTGGTCACGGCATTTCCTGTGAACGTAATTCGTATATCTTACGCGCGGATGTCACGACCAATTGAATGGCGGTCAGGTCTCGAATCCGCATCATGATCCACGCTTCACCTGTGCCAAAACCGTCGATGATCTAACTTCACTTTCGGCGGGTGGCAGCCTTAGGCGTCCAAATACGCAAGGCACAGTGTTTCGCAACAAGTTCGAAATCATTGTCGGTGCTGAGGAGTGCGAGGTCATGGCGAATGCTGAGTTGCGCGAGGAGTGCATCAATAGTTCCAACTTGAATCCCGGCGCGGCGGCAAGTGTTTCGAAGTACGGCACCTGCGATATGATCCTCGCGGTGAGGCTGGATTAGAGACCAGCTACTATCACTGCCTGTGTCGGAATTATGTTGCTGAAAAATTTGACCCTGACCCGCGACACAAGCTCTCAAGGTTGGGCTAGGCTCACCAGCCCAACGATGCCAACCATTTTGCTCAATTCAATTTGAACTGCATTTGGATGTTGGGCTGGTAAATCTAGCCAAACCTAGTTGCTATTTCCACGGCAGTAATCCCACGGGCGCCTTACCCCTGAAGGCGATGGAGATCCCGTATGCCGCGAACATTGCGCAAAGCAACAACACCGGCACTGCTCTCATTTCTAGACGGTACCCCGGAGCGCCGCAGTAAATCAAGGCAGCATGCAAGGCCAATGCGATGAGACCGGCCAAGCCAATAAGCGCCGCGAAAATACGAATGAAGGGGCGAACAGGTTGCCCCAATCCGGTCGGTATCGATTTGGTTTGCAATTCATGCCTCGATATAAGAAGACTCGCGTGTGCATACCTTTCTGCACTGCGCCTCCAAGAATTGGGGAAGATTTTTGCACATGGCGATGCTATCTCGCAGGATCTGCCCCGACTTTTTTCATGAGCAGGCCGGGCGCGCTTTCCTGCAAAACGCGACTCGACGTGGCCCAAAGTACGACCGGCACCAGACACGGAAAAATGAGCACGCCTAACTGGTAACCGAGCGCGATAACTTCCAAGCGCCAGCCGGTCAACCCTGCCTGCGCGGAAACTTCGGGACCCAGTTGTATGCCGATCTGCGCCAACAGATCAAAAGCAACGCCCCAGCTCTGAAATGGCATCAGCGCCAACACGCCGAGGATAATTTTCCACGATTTCGCGCGTTCGGCCAGCATCAGTGCAAGGAACAGCGCCGAACCATACGTATAAAGCAAGGGATTGACTTCTGGAATCAAAAAGGCGAGTTGTCCCGGTGATGGGGTTACCTTTATGGTCGTGACAAAAACGAGCATCGGTCCCGTTTGCTCCATTGCCGACACTACGCCGGTGGTGAGCTGGTTAACCAACAGTTTCGCTAATCTACCGACGACAGCGGCTAGATACGGCGCACTGAAGTACCACGCCGAAAAGCAGAGTGGGAGCCAAAGGAACGTGCGCAGCACGAACTGCTTGAAAGTAGGGACACAAATCGCGGCAGGGATTTGTAGCGTCATGCTCTTCAGGCCGGTCGTACGGACTCCGTCAACGCCGTCGACGAAACTGTGAACGTTGCACGCGGCAGCGAGCGAATCCAGAGCATCCACACAATCAGGACGTCAAGCATGATCAATGCCTGCCACACATAAAAGTGCGCCCACTCGAACGCCTGCATGCTCCACTGGCCAAGATAAAACAGACTGACCACACGCACGACATTTAGGCTCTGTATCGCAGCGAGACCGACCAAAATACCGATTGCGCGATGTTTCCAAGGTGCCGGAAAGGCGAGCATCGCGGCGATCAGGATGAGTGCCGCTTCGATACCGTTGCATCCAGCTTCGATCGACAGTGCGAAGCCGTTCGTCGTGCTTTGCAGTACTTTGCCGAAGACCACGACATTGGCGTCAAATAGCGTGACCAGGCTAGCGCTAATACGCGCCAGCGCCTGCGTCCACGGCAACACCACCGCCTGCTGCACCGGCGTCGTCAACTCGGCCGCGAACAACGCGATCAGGATGACGACGAATAGCACAAAAAAGCGAATCATGAACCCATGCCAACCTTTAAAAGCATGTGCCCAAACCTATTACAGCATCTGACCCTGCCGACGCAATGCTGCAAAGCCCGCAATCGCGAGAAGCCCTGCGAGCAGTATCATTCCCCATTCGGAAAGTGTCGGTCCTGGGACCGGATTGGAGGAAACGATCATCTGGATGACGGTCAAGTTTGCATTGGCAGGCGCAGCGTTGTTGCCGTTGTTCGTGACGAGGCCACCGGCAGGGATGGTGTTGACATACAACGCCACCGTACCGGAAGTTACATCGACCGAGAGGGTGCAACTGCCGTTGGCCGGGATGGTGCGCCCTGCCGGTAATGTCACCGTTGAAGCACCTGCGACAGCAATCGGCGCACCTGCACCGCCGCATGTCGAGCCGGCATTCGGTGTTGGTGCGATTACGACACCAAGCGGCAGATTGTCGACTAGCGCAGATGTCAGCGTGCCGATGGTGGCTGCGGGATTATTCAACGTGACCGTGACTGTGGAGACACCGTTGACGTTGATGGTCGTCGGGTTAAAGGTCTTGGAGATCGTTGGTGGCGTCGGCGGCGGTGCGGTGAACGTGTTGGTAAAGGTACAGGCGATGGCTGCCCCGGTTGAAGTCGCTGCCGCATCCAGCGTTACGGTGCGCGTCGCGATGCTAGACGTGGCCGTGCCTCCCGCTCCTAGCCCGCTGCAGGTGATCGAGGCCAGCGTGAAACCCGCAGGCGGCACCGCTTCGGTAACCGTGGTGATCACCCCTGCCACCGTCAGCGTCTGGGGTGCCCCCGAGACGCCCACGCCGGGTGCTGTCGTCGTGATGGTCTGTGGCGCAAAACCGTTACTGCCGGTGAAACTGAATGCACCCACGCCGCCGTTGGACACCTTGGTCACTGTGACCGTCGGGGGTGTGGCGGCGAGCGTGTTGGTAAAGGTACATGCAATGGCTGCCCCGGTTGAGGTCGCCGCGGCATCCAGCGTCACGGTTCGCGTCGCGACGTTAGACGTCGCTGTGCCTCCCGCGCCCAGCCCGCTGCAGGTGATCGAGGCCAGCGTGAAACCCGCAGGCGGCACCGATTCGGTAGCGGTGGTGACCACCGCAGCCGCTGTCAGCGTCTGTGTCGCCCCCGAGACGCCCACGCCGGGCGCTGCTGTCGTGATGGTCTGTGGAGCAAAACCGTTGCTGCCGGTGAAACTGAATGCACCCACGCCGCCATTCGACACCTTGGTCAACGTGACCGTCGGGGGCGCCGGGGGCGGGGCGGCGCAAGCGCCGGGGACGGTAATGGTGCTTGAACTTGTCGAGACGGTTCCACCAAATGCCAAGGCTCTTCCTGTTAAGGTTGCTCCCAGCCCGAGCGCGACACCGGCGGCATCAAGGATATTCCCCACGAAGGTGCTGGCCGCGCCAAGTGTCGTGGCGCCAGCGGGCGCCCAAAATACGTTATCAGCACAGGCACCGCCTGCCAGGACAACCCGGGAAGTCGCTCCGGTGGTGACCGCCCCGCCTGTTGACCTGAATATGTAAACGCCGTTGCCATTGAGGGTCACTATCCCGCTTGCGGTTATATCTATCGCACCAGCGCGGGTATAGCAGCCGGGAGGGATGGTTCCAGGCGGATTCGTCCCGATTACGACCGCCTCCAGAGGGCCCGCCGGAAGTGGCGTGCACGCTTGACCATTGAGAGTTGCCAAGGCAGCGGTTTGATCCGTCCCGGCCGCACCCGGACAGGGCCCCGTCGTGCCGGTAGCCGCAGCTGGAAACGCCGGGCCCGTCGTAAAACAGACACTTCCATTGATAGTCGTTCCAGCCGCGGTGTTGGTAAAGGTGCTGGAAACAATACCGAAGGTGCTGTTCGATCCAAGCGATGGCGCGGTCTGGGCATTAACCCCAATGGAAACCGAAAGGGAAGCGACAAGCGCACCGCCCACGCAGAATGCACGCTTGACGACGCCCATTTTTACAAAATCGGTCAAAAAGCGTTTTGAGATGCGGTAATAGTCGATCATGACGTAGCCCCTTTTAATACAGCAATGACAAAAGATACTTGAACCGCGCGGCATTTTTCCAATCTACTCAGGCGGCTCGCGCTTCGAATTGTTCTACATATATAAGGCCGCTTCTGTGCGGCAACACACACAAGGCTTCAATGGTCAAAAAACCATTTATGTAAAAGATGGTTAGAAGGATACAGCTATTACGCGCATTGTTCTACTCCGATCACAAGTTCTCGTGTACTTTTCGATCACCGTTGGTACGACCGCGCAGGTTTAAGCAGTCTCCGGGCTGGGCGCCTATGCCCACACCACGAAAGGTTGTTCGCGCGGCTGATCCTGATCCTGATCGTTTGGTCGTGCCCGAGGGCACGTCCCCATTTTTAGGGTTGCGCGCGCCGATTTGAGCCGCTTGCCAGCAAAGGTGGACGCATGCCAATCATGAACAAAGTTACTTCGTACTGCGCCTATTTGCAACGGGACTTGCGGGTTTGGTCGGATTCAGGTGGTTTGCGTCCAGCCCCGGCTAGGGCAATCTGCGTGGGCGCCAGCGCCGTTTTTCAGTTTTGTCCTAGCCATCGTTCGACAACTTTTTATCCACCGCAAACACCGCCTCCGTCGGCACAAACGGCTCCCCGACAACACGCACGTATTCCACCTCAATCACATCCAGTTCTTCCACTCCGCCCGGTGCGCGCAACGTCACCGAATCGCCAGGCCGCGCCTTCATCAACGCACGGGCGAGCGGTGAAATCCAGCTGATGTAATTGCGCTTCAGATCGATTTCATCGACACCGACGATGGTGATGGTGTTTTCATCGCCGTTGGCGTGCGCGTAGGTGACGGTGGCGCCGAAGAAAACTTGACCCGCCGATTCTTCGCGAGGCGTTTCCGGATCGACGACTTCGGCGATATCGAGGCGCTTGGTAAGAAATCGCAAACGCCGGTCGATCTCGCGCAACCTTTTTTTGCCGTATTGGTAATCGGCGTTTTCGCTGCGGTCGCCATTCTTGGCAGCCCATGAAACGGCGGCGGTAACCGCCGGACGATCTTTCTTCAGCAGGTAGTCGAATTCGTCCTTGAGCGCCTTGTAGCCGCCGGGCGTGATGTAGTTCTTGCTGCCGATTGGTAAAGGCGATGCGCTGTCTTCCAGGTCGTCATCGTCCTGCTCAGTTTCTTTGGTAAATGCTTTGCTCATCTATTTCACCTGCAACAAAAACTGCTTGATGCCGCCCAGCAACATCTCTACCGCGATGGCGGTGAGGATCAGCCCCATCAATCGCTCGATGGCTTCCATGGCGCGTTTGCCCAGCAGCTTCTCAATTTTTTCACCCATGATCAGCAAGATGGCGGAGACCAGCATCGCCGCTGTCATTGCGGCCACCCATACGCCCAGCTTGGCGGGCTCCCGAGACACCATCAACATCACTGTGGCAAGTGCCGAGGGCCCGGCGATGAGCGGGATCGCCAATGGCACGATGAACGGTTCATGGTCCAATGATTCACCAAAGACGCTCTCGGTGGATTTAAAGACCATGTTGATGGCGATCATGAAAAGGATCACGCCACCGGCAATGGAAAGCGAAATCTCGGAGAGATGCATGACGTCCAGAAACTGTCGCCCACCGAACATGAAAGCCAGCAGGATGAAATAGGCAATAAGGCATTCGCGCGCCACCACGCGGGCGCGGCGTTTCGGATCAACCTGTTTAAGCAACGAGGCTACAACCGGGAGATTGCCCAGTGGATCGAGCACCAGGAAAAGCAGCACAAAGGCGGAAATGAGATCAGCATTCATGCAACATTTTACCGTCTATGCGCTGTAACCCGGGTTGCCGCGCACGCGACGGACACAATGCAGCCGAGTGGACTATTTGCTTTAAATCAAGTGTGCTCAGCGGACATTGGGCATACTGATCGTTAGCCCATAAATTTCATACAGAACAGGAGTTCAATCATGAAGCTGCTTATCGCCATCGATGGATCTGAAACCGCACTGCGCGCATTGCA
>JACMOJ010000099.1 GCA_014378085.1 Burkholderiales bacterium
ATGCGCACCAGTGTCTGGTCGAGCAGCAGGCAGACGGCGGCAAGTACCTCCTCGCGGGTGAGTCCGCGCGCGGCAAGGTCGCGGCGCAACTGGCGGCGGGTGCGCGGCAAGGGATTGCCGAATTCCATCATGCGGCCAAACTTGTCTTCCTCGCGCGCGGCGCGCCAATCCGGGTGATAGATGTACTGCTTGCGACCGCGCGCATCGCGGGCGGTGGCCTGTATGTGGCCGCGCTGGTCGGGGCAAATCCATACGTCTTCATACGCGGGCGGGATGGCCAGCGAGCGAATGCGCGCGAGCTGGGCCTCATCGACGACGGCGCGGCCGTTGGCATGGCGGAACATGAAGCCTGCACCCTGACGAAGGCGGCGTATGCCGGGCTGCTGCTCGGAAGTCTGTCTTAAGGCGGCTCGCATGACGTCCCCGGTAACGGCGTTGAATGAAGCGTAAGTGTCAAGGTAGCGATGATTTGGATAAATCGGGCAAATGCGCGAATTTATGTTCGCGGCGGACTACAGGGGATGTGTTCCACCCAAGGGCGTCAGTATCACCATTATTTTGCGATGAAACGCATGACGACGCTGTCTCCGCGAAGCCCATTGATCACGCATTCGGCGTGAGACAACCGCAAAACTGCTACGATGATTGCTGAACTGCACCCAACGTGCAGATGGAGACCCAACATGAGATTTAACGCACCAACACAAATCACTTTTATCATTTCACTGGTGCTTGCCGCAGTCGCCGTTTTGTCGCGGTTTGTGGCCATTCAAAACGTATCAGTCAACGCATTTTGGATTCTGCTTATCGCCTACATTGTGCTGGTGATCGGCTGCGTGTATCGGCGGCGCTAAACAGCAGCTGGGGACAGGCGACTAATATTGTCTAAAACCCTAGCATTCACGAGGCTCCTGAGCCGAAAGTGTCTGTAAAACCCCGCCAGTACTAGAGTTTGTCTCGAATTTGACAGGCTGTGTTCGATATTTTCGAACCGCTCGTTGATTCGGCAAAGCATTCACATTCGCCTTCTTTATGCGACGGAATTGCTTCGGCCAGAGTGGTATCGCATTTGTGCTTGGAGTCTGTCGTAACGCGGAATTTCTTTTCGTGCGTGCAGCCGACACCGTGAAGCTTGCGCAGCCGCTTGATGCGGTTAAGCCCCGCCGCTATACCTTGTGCCGCCAACCCGGTTTGGATCTTCTCGGGCCCGTAAATGCCGCGACCCGCTATGTGCGACGGTGAACATACGGCCTTGTTGCCAAACGGCAATACTGCGCTAGTGCCTGTAGTTCCCAAGACAGGTTTAGCGCGCTGACTACAAATTGACGCCCTTAGCCCACCAATCAGAGACCCACACAAAGGTCAAAATGATAGCCGCTACCGATTTGCCCGACGCTACCACCCTCAAAGCGTTGCGCGTCTCTGAGGCACGCTACCGCCGCCTGTTCGAAACGGCACGCGACGGCATCTTGCTGCTAAATGCGGAAACGGCACAGATCGAGGACGTCAACCCCTACCTGATCGAAATGCTCGGCTACTCGCACGCCGAGTTTTTGGGCAAGAAGCTTTGGGAAGTGGGACCCTTCGCAGACATCGCGCAGAGCAAGGAAATGTTTGCGGTGCTGCAGGACAAGGGATATGTCCGCTACGACGACCTGCCGCTAAAAACAAAAGGCGGTTTGCGCATCGACGTCGAATTCGTCAGCAATTCCTACGATTGTGAAGGCATCAGGGTCATCCAGTGCAACATTCGCAATATTACCGCCCGTAAAGCAGCGGAGCGCGCGCTGGCATCCATCAGCAAGCGTCATCAGCTCATTCTTTCGAACCTCTACGGCGGCATTCTGCTGATCAGTGAAGCGGGAACAGTCGAATTTGCCAACCAAGGATTTTGCAAGCTGTTCGACATCGATCTGCCTCCAGACCAATTGGCGGGCATGCTGGCGCCAGAAATCCAGAAGCTCGTGACCAAAACTTACGCTGATCCAGACGGAACGCTCGCGCGCGTCCGTGGCTTGGTTGCGGATGGCTTGCCGATTCACGACGAGCAAATCGCGATCATCGGCAACCGAACCTACGTGCGCGATTTTGTCCCGCTGGTGATGGAGGGCGAACGATGCGGCCGGCTTTGGTTTCACCACGATGTGACCGATCGCAAAATTGCCGAAGACGTGCTGCGCGAATTCAAGGTCATCGTCGAGGCCAGCGACGACGCGATTATCAGCAAATCGATGGACGGCACTATTGTGAGCTGGAACCCGGGGGCCGAAAAACTCTTCGGACATTCGTCTCAGGAAGCGATCGGCAAAAATATTTCAATCATTATTCCGCTCGAGCGAATCGAAGAAGAGCCCGGAATATTTGTGACACTCGGCTTGGGCGAAAAGGTCGAGCACTTCGAAACCGTTCACGTCCACAAGAATGGCCGTTTGGTGGATATTTCTGCGACCATTTCGCCGATCCGCGATCATGCCAGCAAGGTGATCGGCGCGTCCCACATCGCACGCGATATTACCGACCGAAAACGCGCCGAGGTCGAGCGCGCCAAACTCGAAGGGCAACTTCTGGAGTCGCAGAAAATGGAAGCGATCGGCACACTCGCCGGCGGCATCGCGCACGATTTCAACAACATCATCGCGGCAATCCTCGGCAATACCGAACTCGCGCGTGAAGATACCGACCCCGCCAACAAACTGGTCCTGCAAAGCTTGGAAGAAATTCGTAAGGCCGGCACCCGAGCCAGCCATCTGGTCCAGCAGATTCTTTCCTTTAGCCGCAAACAGCCGATGGAGCGTATGCGCATGTCGCTCGCCCCCATTGTAGAAGAGTCGGTGCGGTTGCTGCGCGCCACGCTGCCGGCCAGGGTGAGCTTGAATGTCCGGATAGCCAAAGACGTGCCGGAAGTAAACGCCGATGCCACCCAGATCGAGCAAATACTGCTCAATCTCGCCACCAACGCCGCGCAGGCAACCGGAAACGGGCCGCAAAAAATCGACATTTCGCTCGATGTTGTCGCGCTGGATGGCGCACTCACGGACAGGTTGCCCGCCTTCAAAGCCTCGGCCACGGCCGATCCACTACGCACCGCCGACCCACTACGCACCGCCGACCTTTTGCGCACCGCTGAATCATCGTGCGCAGTACGGCTTACGGTGAGCGATGCCGGCCCCGGCATAGAGAAGGCCATCCTTGCGCGGATATTCGAGCCGTTTTTTACCACTAAGCAGGTTGGCGAAGGAACCGGGTTGGGCCTGTCGGTGGTTCGCGGCATCGTGCAGTCGCACGAAGGCCAGATCGTCGCCGAAAGTGAGCCGGGCAAAGGCACCACGTTTACGATGTACTTTCCTTGCGCGCCGGTGCTCGCCTCGTATCACGCTTCCGGGCACGCTTCCGGGCACGCTTCGGGGTCGATTGCGGCCACGCACGCCGCGACGGCCGCCGCCGCCGGTCGGCGACTTTTGTATATCGACGATGACGACGCGTTGATATACCTGGTTACGCGCATGCTGGAACGGCATGGATTCGTCGTCAGCGGCTACACAGATCCGCGCGAAGCACTGAAGGCGCTACGCGCGGCACCCGACGGCTTCGACATGGTGGTGACCGACTACAACATGCCCTACCTGTCCGGCTTGGACGTGGCGCGTGCGGTGCGCAATTTGTTACCCCGCATGCCAGTGGCCATCGCGTCGGGATTTATCGACGCGACCCTGCTCGCGCAAGCCGACGAATCCGGTGCACGCGAGCTAATCATCAAAGCGGCAACGATCGAAATCTACTGCGCGGCAATCGAGCGGCTCGCGCAGTCAGTAGGGGAAGCGACCGTAAAGCGGTGACCGGGATGCAAGCCGACACTGGTTTGGTCCCTGCGTCCGGGAAATCTGTATGACCGCTATCGCGAAGTCACTGTGGGGTGGGCAAAGCGCAGCGTGCCCACGAGCTAACGCAATGCTCTTGTGGGCAAGCTCTGCTTTGCCCACCCTACCAATTACGATGTCCGCTTTCGGAAAATCTGAATGTCGGCTTTGGGTGGCGGATCACACGCATAAACTCTTTTTGCCGCGAGACCCGCATAAGGCGTACAGTCGTCAGGCTTGTGAGAATCGTCTTGCTCGCTCCAACAGGAGAATGGCCATGGCCGAAAAGAGTAAGAGTGTTGACAGCAGTCGTCCCAAAACGCTTGGCACCCCCTTCAAGGACATGCCGTCTGCCACCAAAATCCGCTGGATGTTAAAGCTTGTTGTCTGTGTGATGTCATTCGGATTTATTTTTCCGAACGTCATGAGTGATTAGCGACTAGTCGACCAGCAACGCACAACACAACACAACACAAACTCGCCTATCGGCGGGCATCTACAGCGCTTTCTTCCCCAAACCTCCCGTCCCACCTAGACTTTGCAACTGAAACGGATACACCGTGCCGAGGTTGAGGATTGAGGTCAGTTCATCCAACGCCGTGCGCACTTCGCTGATCAATGCGGGGTCGGTAAGATCGGCATCAGCCATGCGATCGCGGTAGTGTGTCTCCACCCAAGTAACTAGCCGTGCGTTCAACATGTCATTGAGCACCACGTTAGGGTTCACTGCATTCGCTTCTGCAGCAGTGAGTTCAACACGAAGCCGCAAACACGCCGGCCCACCACCGTTCATCATGCTTTCGCGCAGATCAAACACGAGTGTTTCATTTAACACTGGATGTGTGGCAACTAAAGCCTGCAAATAACTCCACACGCGTGCGTTCGCGCGGCACTCATCCGGCACCACAATGGCCATGTTGCCGTCGGGTTTTGACAACAATTGGCTGTTAAAAAGATAACTCGATACCGCATCCTCGACAGTCACGTCGGCCTCGGCGACGTTGATGACAACAAAGCCATCGCCAAACTTTGACTGTAATTCTGAAATGACGGCCGCCTGATTGGCAAAGGCGCGTTCGTGGCAGAACAACAATTCACGGTGCCCCACCGCAATCACGTCGTTGTGAAACACACCGGCATCGATCACATCGGGATTTTGTTGCGCAAACACGGTAGCCGATACATCAAGTCCGTGCAAACGCGCAACCGCCCCGGAGGCTTCCCGCGATTGGCGCGCCGGAAATTTTTTGGGCGCTGGTGCAGTAGGGTCAAAACCGGCTGCGCCATAAACAAAAAACTCCACGCCCTTCGCACCAATGCGCCGCGCAAATCGTGTGTGATTCGCCGCACCCTCGTCGCCAAATTGCGGGCACGACGGTAGCGCCGCATGGTGGGCAAAACACTTTTCGTCGGCGAACATCGCACGCAGGATGCGAGATGTGGTCGGATGCTCCATCGAGCGGTGAAATTTGTTATTGAGGTTTGCCGCTGTGAAATGCACACGTCGGTCAGCGGTATTCGCACTCGGGCTCACCGTGGCCGCGTTGGCCGACCACATCGACGAGGCCGACATTACCGCATTAAATACCGGGCGTGCGTCACGTGCAGCCGCCTTCAACACCGCAGCATCGTCCCCTGAAAACCCTAACGCGCGAAGTACGGCAATGTTGGGGCGCTCTTGTGGCGCTAACACGCCTTGTTTCCAGCCGCGATCGGCCAACGCCTTCATTTTGGCCAGGCCCTGCAACGCGGCAAGTTTGGGATTCGCCATCACACCGTGGTTCTTTGCTGAGGCGATATTGCCAAACGAAAGACCGCTGTAGTTATGCGTCGGCCCCACCAGCCCGTCGAAATTCCACTCGTTCGCTGTCGCTTCTACCATCGTCTCGTTCATGGTCGCTTCCGTTTTTTTCACACTGATTTCGATATTTATTGACGCCACACATCGTTATTGACGCGGCACATTGCTATTGATGCGGCATATTGTTTTTGATGCCACACATCGTTTTTGATGCGACAACTGGATGACGAAAGATTTCAGTCACCCTGTTTTTGCCTCTGGTTACCTACGACAAAACTGTGCAGCGTACCTATGTCGGTGTCTGCAAATCCTCACCCACCCCCGCCGTCCTACGACGACTCACTGCCCCCTTTGTAAAGGGAGCAGGCAAACGCAGCGAAGCCGGGGCATTTTGAAACGTCATTTCCTAAAGCTAGCCTGATTAATCAAAAATTCACAACACCAAGCCAGGCGAGAGTTTTGCCGGCAGCGTAATACTTTCGGATTCAAGGCTCGCTTGCGGGAAGGCACAATAGTCGGCCGCATAGTAGGCGCTGGCGCGATGGTTCCCCGAAGCCCCCACACCACCAAACGGTGAACCACTGGAGGCACCGGTCAGCGGGCGGTTCCAGTTGAGGATACCGGCACGAATACGCCGTTCAAACAGGTTGTACTCGGCGCGTTGTTTTGATAGCAATCCGGCTGCGAGACCGAACCGCGTATTGTTCGCGTGGGCAATGGCGCCTTCAAGCGTAGTGTAGCGAAGCACTTGCAAGAGCGGCCCGAAATACTCTTCATCCGGTAAGTTGGTCACGTCGGTCACATCGATTAAGCCGGGCGACAGCAACGCGGTGCCCTCTTGTAGGCGTTTCATCGACAACAATGGTGTTGCACCGAGCCCAGTCAGTGTGGCCTGTGCGGCGAGTAATTGATCGGCTGCACGAATAGACACGAGCGCTCCCATAAAAGGTGGTGGCTCGGCATCAAAGGCACCAACCGTCAAACGGCTGGCAACGTCAATCAAGCGCTGCAACAACTTGTCGCCGACAGCGCCAACTTCCACATATAAACGCCTCGCACAAGTGCAGCGCTGCCCCGCTGAAATGTAGGCCGACTGCACGATGTGATGAATCGCCGCATCAACTTCAGCCGCTTCAACACCCACATCACCGACGATGAGGGGATTAACCCCACCCATCTCTAGCGCAAGAATTTTCTCTGGCTGCCCTGCAAAAGCGTGATGAATGGCCGCACCGGTTGCGGAGCTGCCGGTAAAGAAAAGTCCGTCAATATCACGATGCTTCGCAAGGCAAACACCAGTGTCACGCGCACCGTGTACAAGATTGATCACACCGTTGGGCAGCCCTGCCGCTTGCCAGATCCGCACCGTCATTTCGGCCACCGCAGGAGATAACTCCGATGGTTTAAACACAACACAGTTACCCGCAATCAACGCGGGAACGATGTGTCCGTTCGGCAGATGACCGGGGAAGTTATATGGGCCAAACACCGCCACCACACCGTGCGGACGATGGCGCAACACCGCCGTGGCATCCGGCTGCACCGTGGATTTTTCCCCGGTGCGCTCCAGATAAGCCTTGATGGAAATTTCGACCTTGGCAATCATGGTCATCACTTCCGTCATCGCCTCCCAAAGTGGTTTACCTGTCTCGCGGCCGATGACCGAGGCAAGTGCGGCTTGCTCCTCTCCGAGGCGCTTCGCAAACGCGCGCACGATTGCCAGACGATCCTCTAGCGGCGCAAGCGACCATGTCTCGAACGCGCCCCTCGCGGCGGAGATAGCGGCATCCACCTCAGGTGCGCCAGCAGCATTGCCCTGCCACACCACCATTTGTGTCACCGGATTCACGGATTGAAACATCGTGCCGGTTCCGTTCACCCAAGCGCCACCCACCAACTGCTGATTCATAAAGACCTCTTTGGCTACGCGCGTTCCGATGGGCGCAACGCCACCACCCGCACCGTGTCTCCGACGTTTGCACCGATTACCTTAGCAATGTCTGCGCTAAGGACAACCTTATCGTTACCGACCTGGCAGCGACCGAGCCCAACGCGAAACCCCCCCATGTGAACATTACTGATCAGCATCAGCGGCGCGGCAGATTCCGACGCCGCGCCCGCATCCGCGATCGCCGCAACGGTATGCGTGCTACTTTTCTGTACGGCATCGATATCCACTAGGTCCAATTCAAGCGCCGGGCCTGCATCAAAAATATCGACATGCCCTTCAAAACGAAACCCCTCTTGCTCAAGCAAGCGTCTAGCGGGTCGCGTCATCTCATGCGTCTCACCGATCACCGCTTGCGCTTCTTTTGACAGAAAGGAGCTGTAAAGCGGATGTTTCGGCATGAGTTCGGCAACAAACGATTTCTTGCCGATGCCGGTCAGGTAATCCGCCTCGGCAAAATCCATCGAGAAGAAGTGTCTGCCCAACG
Source organism: Burkholderiales bacterium (assembly GCA_014378085.1). Next base: position 8,094 of record JACMOJ010000099.1, read on the forward strand.
ACTCCCAGAAAGGCGAGCGACCGTCAGCCTCCGACACGCCACGTAGCTCGGCAATGACCTTTGGTGCAAAACGGTCGCGGAACTGGGCCATAAACATCAGGCGAGACTTTGACAACAGCGCGCCATTTCGCCCTACCCGGTAGTCGGGTGCCAAGAACAACGAGCAAAGTTCAGACGCACCGGTGTGGTCGTTGGACAAAAACAATGTTGGGGTACGGGTAAAGATGCCCAGTTCACGCGAGGCATGAACCACCGTGCCAACGCGATAGGAATACCAAGGCTCACGTAATCCCACTGCACCGGCAATCGCACAAATGCCAACGATCTTGGTTTGCGTGATGTCTTCCATCACAAACAGCCACTGCTCATCCGCCTTCTCTGCCGCGCCAGCAAAGGTCGCAATAGAGGCTTCAATGCGGCCGCGCAGCAGCCCCTCGTTGTTCGGCAAGGTTGTTAGGCCTACCCCAGTGTCACGTACCAGCGCCAATAGCGGCGCGAGGTCATCTGTACGAATCGGGCGAACCACTACCATGTCACCCCCGTCAGATGATGGTTGGTTGTGTCGAGCGCTACGACGCGAACCGCGTCACCGTCATCGACATCAATCAATAGTGCAACCTCGCGTGAAACACCGATGTGATCGCCGCTGTTGCCAATGCCCGTGCCCGCGCCTGTGCCGATAACGACCGGCCCAATGGTCGCGCGAAATCCTTCCGACTTGGTGTTAGCGATAATCGACAACACCGCCTTGCCTGATTCAATTGTCTCGGTCAAATTTGGCATGCTGGTGGAAACCGTCATCCGACGCTGCAGGCGCACCGTCCGCAAGGTCTCTACCCGTGCCTCAACCGTGGGACCGCCATCAAAAATATCAACATAGGTGTCTGCTTCAAAACCTTCATCCATCAAGATCGAAAACGGCAATTCACCATCCGGATGTAACTGACCGATGGCAAGTTTGGCCGCAGGCGGCAACAGCGGCACGTAGATCGGATATTGCGGCATCAACTCGGCAATAAAGGTTTTGCTGCGCCCACCGGACAATTGTTCGGCCTGTGGATAGCCCATGTTGAAAAAACGACGGCCCACCGCATCCCAAAACGGCGAACGCCCTTCCGCGTCACACACACCCGGATTTTCGGCGGCGAGTTTTTCGGCAAATCGGTGGCGTTGTTCCGCGACGTACAACAAACGCGCGCGCGACAACAAATCCGGCAGATCGCTGTCGACAAATGTGGGGCCGATGTAAAACGACGTCAATAACGAAAATCCGGTGAGATCATGACAAAGATGCAACGCATGAATCTTATTGCTGACCTTCAGCTCTTGTGACGCGTGGACGATGATTTCGTTACGATACGAATAGAACCGATCGTGAAACCCCGCCGCTGCCGCGATGCCACTCGTCCCGACAATCTCGCCAGTCGTGGCATTTTCGAGCACAAAAAAGTAGGCTTCTTCGCCCGGCAAATCCACTTCACTCGCAAAGCCGTAACGCGAATTGGTGATCTTGTCAATCAGCCGATCACGATCTGGCGGCAGCGACGTAATACCGATCGCACTTTTCGCCGCAATTGATTCGATTTGCGGAAGATCGGTGAGCTCAGCGGGACGAAGAATGAACATGTCGACTATGCCGCTTTCGCAATACCAGGAATACCAGGAATACCAGGAATACCGGGCGCGGCCACCTGCTGCTTACTTGCCTCAACTGCCGATACAAACTTCGTCAAGGCGGCGTCAAATCGCGCCATGCCTTCAGCGATATCCGCGGGGGTAATTAACAAGGAGGGTGCAAGGCGCATTACGCTCGGGCCTGCGATCAGCAACAGTAACCCTTCGACCTCTGCCGCCTTTACGATGTCCTTGCCGCGACCTTCGAATGCAGGTTGTAGTTCGCAACCAATCAACAGACCGTCGCCGCGGATTTCTTTGAACACATTATGTTTGGCGTTCAATCGGTTGAGCCCGTCGACAAATAGTTGATGCCGTTCGGTCACACCACGAAGTGTCTCAGGCGCGGCGACAATATCGAGCACCGCTTCTGCTACCGCACAGGCCAGCGGATTGCCGCCATAGGTACTGCCGTGTGCGCCAACCCCAAAGCTCTTCGCGATTTTATCGGTGGTGAGCATCGCGCCAACCGGAAAACCGCCGCCCAATCCTTTTGCAGCGGACAAGATATCGGGTGTCACCCCGTAGCGCATGTAGGCAAACAACGCGCCCGTGCGGCCAGCACCGCTCTGCACCTCATCAAAAATCAGCAGCGCATTATGTTTGTCGCACAGTTCACGCAACCGCTGCAGAAATTCGCGCGTGGCCGGCGTCACACCACCTTCACCTTGGACGGGCTCCACGATGACCGCACAGGTTTTATCGGAGATGGCGGCTTCGGCCGAGGCGAAATCGTTGTAAGGTAAATGCCGGATGCCTTGTGGTAACGGGCCAAATCCTTGCGTGTACTTTGGCTGGCCGCCAACGGTCACAGTGAAGAGCGTGCGGCCGTGAAAACTATTCTCAAACGAAACGATTTCGAATTTGTCGGTCGCGCATTGGCAGCCGTTGATGGTGCAGCCCACACACTTGGTTTTCGAATTGTTGGGGAAGTGGTCACTCGCGTATTTGCGCGCAAGTTTTAGCGCCGCTTCGTTGG
>JACMOJ010000100.1 GCA_014378085.1 Burkholderiales bacterium
AAGCAAGGGTGAGCGAAGAAGTCGCCAAAAGCGAACGTTTATCGAGTCTGAAGCGCTTCTTCTCGCCACAGTTGGTCGAGTTAATCGTTGCCGGCGGTGCGGACAACCCACTTACGTCGCATCGACGTGAAATCACCGTCGTGTTTTTGGATCTGCGCGGCTTTACCGCCTTTGCTGAGACCGGTGAGCCTGAAATTGTCATGCAGGCGTTGAGTGAGTTCCACCAAGCAATGGGGCAATTAGTGATGCAGCATCAAGGCACGCTGGAGCGCTTCACCGGCGACGGCATGATGGTGTTTTTTAACGACCCGGTCCCGGTCGCGGAGCCAACCAAACGCGCCGCGCAAATGGCGCTCGAAATGTGTGCAGAAGCCGAAACGCTTCGGCTGCGTTGGGCCAAACGCGGCTTTAGCTTAGGCCTCGGCATCGGCATCGCGCACGGCTTTGCGACGGTCGGCGCAATCGGATTTGATCGTCGGATTGACTATGCCGCGATTGGGCCGGTCACCAACCTCGCAGCGCGCTTGTGCGCACACGCGCAGGCGGGCGAAATCTTGGTGTCGCAACGCGCCTTCGGCGCAATCGAGGACGCCTTCAACGCGGAGCCGCTCGGTGAGATTCCGATGCGCGGCTTCGCCAAGCCGGTGAGTGCGGTGAGGCTGATCGGCGTCAAAGTCGAGGCCGCATGAAACAGACTAATCTTCGCGCGCACATTCGGCACCTATGTTGTCTCGGATTGCCGAGCGCGACGCTAATGCCGCGACTCCTGCCGCTAGTGCGTCAGCTTGTGCCAGCCGAATCGGCAGGCTTTTTTTGGGTGGACTCGACTGGTCACATGCAGAATCTAGTGGCCGAACGTATGCTGAGTGCGCCGAAGATGCGGCTGTACTTTGACCATTTCTACGCTGGTGGAGAGTGCGATTTTCGCAAAGGTTTTATGGCGCGGGTGGCGAGCGGAAAATCGGTCGCGGTGTCGGAAACGGATCCCGCATTTTGTGAAAGCGCGTACTACACTGAAATTTTGAAAGACTTGGACGCGCACCACGTTCTTTACGGGATCGTCCGCGACCAGAGCGAGGCGCTTGGGCAGCTTAGTCTTTATCGCGGCAAGGCGGACGCGCCGTTCAGCGAGCGCGATCAAGAGGCGTTGTCTTCCATCATGCATTACATTAACCACGCCGTCGCGGCGCCGCCGGTCAGCGGTGATTCGGTTGCCGAATACATCGATTCGCCAGATGACGCCGTCATCTTGGTTGCGCCCTCAGGCAGCATTCAGCACGCCTCCGAGCAGGGAAAGCGGCTGGCAGTGCAGGCAGCGGGCGGGGCGTTTGCGCCTGACTTCAGCGGCATCGAAGATATTGGCGTCAGAGGCGTGCTCGCCGACGTGGTCGGCCGTCTGACACGCGGCGAGGTTCCGCAGATCACGCGGCACACCCATTGGGGACGAATCCAGCTTCGCGCCTATTACTTAGGCGATGTGCCGATGGAAGTCGAGCATAGCGCCGCGGCTGCTGCAAAGCGTGGTGAGGTGCCAACGGCGGTGCCAACGGCGGTGCCGACAGCGGTGCCGCTAGCGGTGCCGATCGCGGTCCGCATCAGTCGGCAAGAGCCGATGATTTTGCGCTTCGCCAAGTCCCTACAGGCCATTGACCTACCGCCGCAGCAGCAAGAAGTGGCGATGCTGCTTGCGCGTGGCATGAGTAATCAGGAAATTTCTGCGGAGATGAGTGTCAGCGTAAATACGGTTGCATATCATATTAAGCAACTATTCTCACGCCTTCAGGCGCATGGTCGCGCTGAGCTTATCGAGCGCGTTATTGACCGAACACCCTCCGCTTAGACAGCTTGGCGAGGGAGAGCGCGGGGCGGTCGAAAGATAAGCCCGCGCCCATTTAGGGCAAGGGCATAAAGGCGGATATGCGCAGCCGCGCACGGCCGACATTTCGGCGCAACCTCATACGCGTCATAGGCGCCCGCTACGTACCGTTCGCGCTAGCACGTGCCACCCACGTGCCACCCACGCCACCACGCGCAAGTATCTGCCACCAACGTGCCACCAACGTGCCACCACGTGCCCGCCGCGCAAGTATCTGCCACCACGTGCCACCACGCGCGGCGGTCGAAAGTCAGACGGCCCGTGATATAATTTCGGTTGAATGCAGCAGCGTTTTTCTTCGAAAAATCATCAACTTAAGTCTATTTCTTTACGGAGTTTCAAATGGCGGTCGAACGTACAATTTCCATCATCAAACCTGACGCAATCGCAAAAAACGTGATTGGTCAAATCTACTCGCGCTTTGAAGGTGCTGGCTTGAAGGTCGTCGCGGCGCGCATGACACAGCTGTCGCAAAAGACGGCGGAAGAGTTTTATGGCGTTCACCGCGAGCGCCCTTTCTTCAAAGATTTAGTTTCGTTCATGATTTCCGGCCCGGTAATGATTCAAGTGCTTGAAGGCGACAATGCCATCACAAAAAATCGCGACCTAATGGGCGCAACCGATCCCAAAAAAGCGGCACCTGGCACCATCCGCGCTGATTTCGCCGATTCGATCGACGCGAACGCCGTACACGGCTCGGATGGACCGGAAACTGCGAAGCACGAGATTAGCTTTTTCTTCCCCGGCATGGATGTGTTGTCGCGCTAGGACTCGTGAATGAGTGAAGAAGTGAATGAGTGAACAAGCCAATGGGCGAATCCAGAAAAGGCGTGATCAAGTGAACAAGTGAACAACGGCGCATTGATCGAAGTTCTCCGACGTTGCTTTCACCCGTTCACCCGTTCACCCGTTCATCAGTTCACCAACCAACGATCCGCTTAAGCAACTAAATGGCCATCCCCCAATCCGCTACTGGCGACAAGCCCAATCTACTCGGCATGACTTTGCCCGAGATGACGGCATTTTTCGCCGAAATGGGGGAGAAACCGTTTCGCGCCAAGCAGGTATTCCGTTGGATCCACCATGGCGGCGTGGATAACTTCGACTTGATGACGGACCTGGCGAAGTCGCTGCGCGAAAAGTTGCCGCAAGTCGCCGTGATCAAAGCGCCGACCTTAATGACCGAGCAGGCGTCGAAGGATGGCACCCGCAAGTGGCTGCTGGATGTCGGCACCGGTAATGGCATTGAAGTTGTTTTTATTCCAGAGTCTGATCGCGGCACGCTTTGTGTGTCTTCACAAGTCGGTTGTGCGCTCGATTGCACGTTCTGCTCGACCGGCAAACAAGGCTTTAACCGCAACCTCACGGCGGCCGAGATCATCGGGCAACTGTGGTGGGCGAATAAAGCGATGGGCACGGGTTTGACACCTCGTCCAACTGCGTCGCCCAAAGGTGAGCGTATCGTCTCGAACGTGGTCATGATGGGCATGGGTGAACCTCTCGCCAATTTCGACAACGTAACAAGCGCGATGGACATCATGCTCGACGACCACGCCTACGGGCTGTCACGTCGTCGGGTCACACTTTCAACCTCCGGCGTCGTGCCAAATCTGAAGCGGCTAAAAGAGCGTTGTCCAGTGGCGCTGGCGGTTTCATTGCACGCGCCAAACGATGCGTTGCGTGACGTGCTGGTGCCGATCAATCAGAAATATCCGCTTGCCGAATTACTTGCAGCCATAAAAGACTACTTGGAAGCCGCGCCGCGCGATTTTGTGACCTTCGAATACGTGATGCTTGATGGCGTGAACGACAGCGTGCAGCACGCGCATGAGTTAGTGAAGCTCGTCGCCGGTATTGAGTGCAAGTTCAACTTGATTCCGTGGAATGCGTTTCCAGACGCGCCCTACGCACGCTCAAGCAACAATGCAATTCATCGTTTTCGGGATGTTTTGCAGCAAGCAGGGTTGATTGTCACGGTGCGTAAAACACGGGGTGATGATATTGATGCGGCATGTGGACAACTTGCCGGGCAGGTGGTCGATAAGTCGCAGCGCACGCAGCAAAGTAAACTAGGCGGCAGTAGCGCATCTCGCACAATTCCGATTGTTAGCGCGGCTGCAATTGTTTAACGTTGCACCATTGGCTGAAGGTGGCACCCCATGAATCGTTTTGTATCCTTACTGGTTTTGATCGCGTTGTTGGTGCTGCAAGCTGCATGCAGTACCACCACGACGACCGAGCAAAAGCAGGCAGACATGGCAGGCAAAACCGATTCCACCCAGCGTGCGGCGATCCATACGGAACGCGCGGCCGAGTACTATCGGTTGGGGTCGATGGCGGTTGCCCTGGAAGCGGCGAAGCAGTCTGTCGCCGCGCAATCAAGCTACGCGCCCGCGCACAACATGCTGGCGCTGATCTATATGGAATTGCGCGAAGACAGCAAGGCGCAAGCGTCGTTTGAACAGGCAATCCGACTGGCGCCTAATTTCTCTGATGCGCTCAACAATTACGGCTGGTTTATTTGCCAACGTCTAACGCCGCAACGCTCGCTACCTTACTTTGAGCAAGCGATCCGCGATCCGCTCTACACCACACCGCACCGCGCGCACTACAACGCTGGTGTCTGTGCCCGCAAAGCGGGCGACATGAAGGCGTCGGAAGTCAATCTGCGCGCCTCGCTACAGCGTGCGCCTGAATTTGCGGCGGCGTTGTATGAGCTTGCCGACCTATCCTATGCGCTGGGCCGTATCAAAGAGGCTGACGTCGTTTTCTCGCGCTACACGAAATCAGTGCGTGATCCGGACGCCAATGGCCTGCTGCTCGGTGTGCGAATCTCACGTGATACGGGCGACCGCAACGCAGAGGCGGGTTATCTTTCGCAGCTACGTCGGCGCTTCCCCGATTCGGTCCAAACGCGTGACGCCATCGCAGGTCTTGCACAATAAATCATGCCAAGCAACTTAAACACTGATGAAGATGTCCTCCCACGTGATCCGACGGCGGGTGGGTTTGTTTTGACCAACCCAGAGATAGAACCGCACGAGCCCCAGTCGGCTGGTGAATTTTTAAGCGCGGGTCGCGAACTCGCGGGGCTGTCGATTGCCGACGTTGCCAATCGCCTGCGCATGAGCATTAAACAAGTTGACGCGCTTGAACGAGGCGACTACGCGGCGATTCCGTCCGGGATATTTTTGCGCGGCTTTGTGCGTAACTACGCAAAGGCCGTTGGCGTCGATATCGAAGCGGCCTTGAAGGTGCTTGAGCGCACGCATACCGGCGCGCTCTCCGTGGCGGCAACACCGGTGGTCGCGCCGGCAATTGTTGCAGCACCGGTCGCGTTTGAGCCGAAAGGCGATTCGCTTGCCACACCAAAATCCCGGGCGATCATTGCGGTTCTGTTAGTCGCTTGTTTGGCAGCAGTGGTTTGGTATTGGTGGCAGTTCGTTCGGCCGCATCGCGCTGATGGTGGCCGTCCGCTTGAAAAAGAGGCGGTGGTGCAGCCTACGGTGATGCCCGCGCTGCCGATGGCCAACGCAGTACTAGGTAGCGCAGGCGATGCGACAGCCGCGCAGGATGTGCCTCTGGCCAACAGTGCCGCGAACGCCGAAAAGGTTGAAAAGCATGAGAAGCCGCTAAACGCAACGGCTGCCGACCAAGCTAGCTCGCCGCCAGCGTTGCCTGCAACACCCGCCGCCCCTGCGTTCGCCCCTGCTGCTCCCTTGAGCGCCACGCCGGTAAACACTGACAAATCTGCGCCTGCAGCGGACAAAGACGCGAAGAGTAAGCGCCTTGGCGGGAATGGGGTGATCGGCTTTACCTTCTCCGGCGAATCTTGGGTTGAGGTGACTGACGGTAGCGGTCGGACGGTCATGTCGCGTCGTTACAAAGCGGGCGAAGCTGATGAAATTGCAGGGCGCGGGCCGTTTTCTGTGGTCGTGGGTAATGCTCAATCCACACGTATGGCCTTTAACGGGCGCGAATTTGATTTAGTCCCCCACACTAAGGCGACCGTGGCACGGGTGACCGTTAAATAAGCCAAGTTCTATTGTTGATCTACTGTTAGGTCTTGTTCGTATGTTTAATCAGATTCCGCGTCGCAAATCTCGTCAAGTAAAGGTTGGCCACGTGTTGATAGGTGGTGGTGCGCCGGTGATGGTGCAATCCATGACCAACACCGACACCGAAGACGTTGCCGCCACCGTCGCGCAGGTCGCGGCACTCGCACGTGCCGGTTCCGAAGTGGTACGAATTACGGTCAATACCATGGAAGCCGCGCGCGCCGTACCAAAGATCCGTGCACAGCTAGACCAAATGGGTGTCAACGTGCCGCTGGTTGGCGATTTTCACTTTAACGGCCATAAGTTGTTGACCGAAGTACCCGCATGCGCCGAAGCGCTGGCCAAACTGCGTATCAACCCGGGTAATGTTGGCCAAGGTGCCAAGCGTGACGACCAATTTGCGGCGATGATCCAGACCGCCATCAAATACAACAAGCCGGTGCGTATCGGCGTGAACTGGGGCTCGCTCGATCCTGAACTGATCGGCCGCATGATGGACGAGAATGGAAAGCGATCGGCACCAAAAGAGGCCGATGAAGTGATGCGCGAGGCGCTGATTTTTTCGGCGCTGGATAGTGCAGCCAAAGCCGAAGAGCTTGGGCTGGGCGGCGACATGATTTGTTTGTCGTGTAAGGTAAGCGCGGTGCAGGATTTGATTGCGGTCTACCGCGACCTCGCGCGGCGCTGTGATTACCCGCTGCATTTGGGTTTGACGGAAGCCGGCATGGGTTCAAAGGGTATCGTCGCTTCAACCGCCGCGCTGGCGGTGCTGCTGCAAGAGGGTATCGGAGACACCATTCGCATCTCGCTCACCCCGGAGCCCGGTGGTGATCGCACCAAAGAGGTCGTCGTCGCGCAAGAAATTTTGCAGACCATGGGGTTGCGCGCATTTACACCGATGGTCGCCGCGTGCCCCGGTTGCGGACGCACCACCAGCACCTACTTTCAAGAGCTTGCGGAGAGTATCCAGTTGTATCTGCGTAACCAAATGCCGATCTGGAAAACAAAATACCCCGGCGTTGAAGACATGCACGTGGCGGTGATGGGGTGTGTGGTAAACGGACCGGGCGAATCGAAGCTCGCCAATATTGGCATCTCGTTACCCGGCTCAGGTGAGCGTCCGGTGGCGCCGGTGTACATCGACGGCGAAAAAGCGGTGACGTTGAAAGGTGACCATATTGCCGAAGAGTTTCAAGCGCTGGTCGATAACTACGTCGCGACCACCTACGCGCCGGGCGCAGCACCGAAGTCACGGCAACGCCGTAAGGAAATCCCGATTAAACAAGTCGCCTGACGTTCTGCTAGCGTCATCTTTACTGCGGCAGCCTGTTTGGGTGTCTAGATATCTAGGTGCCCGGGTGACGCGCCGTTTTCTGAGGAGACCAACATGCATCGACTTTCACATACTTCCGTACTCGCTTCTGTGGTTATTGCCGCCGCCGCGCTTGTGGGCTGCGCATCGACAGAAGGTATTTCGATAAAAGCTGTCAACACCGCTACTGCAAAGGAAAACGGGGAGATGGTCACCGGCAGCCGGATTTCCCGGACCTCCACAGACCGCTTGATCAAATCGACGGTGCAAGATAAGGCAGACGAACCGGTACGTTCAATAGGTAACCTCGTCGGTCGGCCGGGTGGCCAAACCTAGATAAACTCTAGGCGCGGCGGGCGTTTACAGGTGAAACTGCCTGGAAATGCCCGTCGTTATTAGCGTTTTGATGCTGATGTAGGGAAAAAAGCGCACCCTCGGGTGCGCTTTTTGTTGTTGCAGCGAAATGCTATTGCAGTGGGAACGCGGTGAAGTTTGCAGGTGCGGTGCCGGCGTTAAATACCGTTGGCGCGGCACCGTTGGCGTTCATTTGCCAGACCGTCAGCGTGCGGTTTGGCTGCATAAAGACAATGTCAAAAATGCCATCGCCGTTGAAATCGCCTGTGGCAAATATTGACCACGTCGGGTCAGATGCAAACGTGTACGCTGCTGTCTGTGTGACGCTCAGGCTACTCGACGTACAAGATGCATTTTGGTCGTCGGGCGCACCGGTGTAAGCTGGAAGCGTTAGCCCAGCTGCACTTAGCGAGACAATATCGATACGGCCGGTGGTGCCGTTGCGTGCGAGGATGTCGCCCCGACGGTTACCCGTGAAGTCGGCCAGTTTAATGGCGCTCGAGCCTGCGGGGATAGTGCCACCGCTCAAGTTTGCACAGGTGCGTGACGGGGTGGCCATCAACACCCGAATTTCATTACTCGGGCTGACATAGACCATATCCGCAGCGCTGTCGTTATTGAGGTCGGCTGCGCCAACAAGTTTCCAAGTAAGGGGGGCACCGCCGCGTTTGCGGACCTGTGAGACGCCGTTTCCATCTGTAAACCAAATATAGGACACGCCTTGATCGTTGATATTCGGCGACTGACCTTGAAAGCGCCACACGATGTCGCCGAAGCCATCACCGTCAAGATCACCCACCACCTGCGCGTCCCAGCTTGGCTTGACCAAACGAATCGAGCTGCCGCCGCCGGCAATATCAAAATTGCGAAACAGTCGTGCGTCACCCTGACCAAAGGCGTTGAGCGATACGGTTTCTAGCGCGGCTAGGTCAGATTTGCCGGTGCCGGCAAAATCTACCGCGCCAAGCAGCCGGAAATTTTGGCCGGGATTCAGTAGGGGTGAACTCGACCATTGGAAGGTGTTATTCACCAAACGTCCGGCTTGGGTGATCCCGCCCGTGGAGCTGATCAACAAGACACTCTTGTTGTTGCCATCTAAGTCAACGCCGCCTCGTTTAGATAGTGGTGGCAGGGTAGTCGGCGTTGGGTCGAGCCACTGTTTCAGGGCTGGGTAGGCTAAGTCAAAACGCGAGTAGTAGTCGCGATTCGACGGGTTGGCCGGGTCGTTGGCGGTCGCGCAGGACGACGGGCCGCCGAGCAAGCCGCCGCGCAAGAAATAGCTACCGTTAGTCAGCGTGAACACCCCGCTACCCGAGCTGCCGCCCTCAGTGACACCACTGGTGTAGGTCGGCGTGATGTAGCTTGAATTGCCCATGTCGGACAATGCCGTGAACGGACTGGACGTTAGAGTCTGGCCGAGCGTGACCTTCTTCGGGTCACCAGCGGGATGATGAAGGATGGTGACGGGCGCTGACGCAGTGATAGCGGCAGCGTCCCACCCGCCGAAAAACGCGGTTAGGGGCGGCGTGCTGCGTAATCCCAACAGCAGCACGTCGGTGGGCTGATCTGCATAAAGCAGGTCAGCGCCGCCTTGTAGTACGTTTGCTTGCGTCCTTGAGATGTCAGCGCCGCCACACACCGGATTGTCGTAATTCCAATAAGTGATCAAGGTGCTGGCTTCGGATTGTTTGCTGATGCAGTGGTTTGCGCCATAAAAGTATGGGACTTGTGTTGCGGCGACGGTGTCGTTCAGCAAAGTGCCGGTACAGATACATGACGCGAGTGTGCCGCCGGTGCCACAGCCGGCTTGGAAGACCATGTGTGCGACGGAGTTCTTCGCGTTGACGAATCCGGCGGTTTGGGCGGCGCATATTGCATCCACGTTACAGGCGCCCGATGCACCCTTCAGCTGGGTAGCAGATCGGAAGTTGTCTGAGGCGGAGGCGAAAATATGTGAGATCGCTGCGACGAAAACCCGCGCGCCATCGGCGTTAGACGGCGCAAAAACTTCGATGAGTTGGGTATCGCCCTCCGTCATTGGTGTCCAGTAGCGGCCGCTTTCGTCAAGTGACGACAGAATTTCATTCAAGCTCGCGGTGTGAATCACGTTTGAGGGGGCATCCGAACCTGCAAACCGCAGTTCACTTCCGGCCGGCAAATTGGCAACCTGAATTGCAACTCGGGTGGCCACGGCACCGGGGGAACGTGCCTTTAGCTGTGCAACATATCCACCCGAAACATTAGCCATCCAGCGAAGACTCACGGCCGATGCGTCGAAGGCCTCGTCCGTTGCGAGCTGGGTGATACCGATCTGTGTCGCCTTACGATACTTGTTAAGGTTGGCGACTTTTGCCTGCTCGATACGCTCAGGGTTTACGGCAAAAAAGCTAACGGTCGGGGTGTTTGCGTCAAATCCGCTGACAAAAGTGGTTTCGAGCGCTGCCAACTTGTGTGCCACAGCCTTGGCAGGCTCACCGGCTGCACGCGTCACCGCTGCAGCGACGAGCGGCACGGCGGTGGCCAATAGAAATGCGAAACCTAGCGCGGCGCGGCGAAACGTGTGCCCACTCTTTCGAATCAAATGGGGTTCGAATCGAAGTTTGGTCCCGTGGGGATCGAGTGGAGCGCTGGGGTGTTTCACAGGTGAGGCAAAACCCGTCATGGTGTTCTCCGAGAGGTAGGATTTCTGGATGTCGCGTTTACGGTCGAATGAGTGGAGCGGGTGGCACGGGGGAGGAACATCGGCGGAATAGAGGGTAAAACAAAGGGTGAAACAGGGGGCGAAACACGTGGAACAAGTGGAACAGGTAGAACGGCGAACACTATGGCAAGATCCCCAATCCCAAACCGGCTTGACCGAAACTGGGGTGCTGGCGCGATGTGCAAATCCGATGTGCAAAACGATGTGTAAATCCGATGTGTAAATCGCTATGACATTCTGTGTCCCATTGTATGGCGATTCGATTGCTAACGGATGACGAAGCAAGCTGGCTGACCGGGCGACTTGTAACGAATTGCGTTCCCTTCGACAAACAATGCAGGGTTACTCGATGCAGGGGCAAAAGCCCTGTAAAATCACTGGCTTGCAGTTAACTGCGTCAAGCGTTTGCGGCTTAACTGGTCTTCTCGCGCTGCTTTCGACCGCCATGAAGCGGTGGCGTCGTCGAGTTTCAACGTCGTCTGTTAGCGACAAAAAAAGGCGTGATTGTGTCGATGATGAATTCGATTGCGCCTCCGGCCTCTAAAACTGGCGCGAGCCCCAAGGTTAGGCCGACGCTTCCGTGAATGATTTTTTCGGTCGATTTTTTTCGACTCAACATAATTCCTTTTTGCCTCACCTCTTGTTGCCCCGACCTAAATGAAGACCCTGCAAGCCGTTCGCGGCATGAACGACCTACTGCCGCAAAATTCAGCGCGCTGGTTGTATTTCGAGGACACCGTGCGCGACGTCTTTGAGCAATACGGCTATTGCTTGATGCGTACGCCGGTGGTCGAGCCGACCGCATTGTTCGTGCGTTCGATTGGCGAGGTCACCGACATTGTTGAAAAGGAAATGTATTCCTTTGAAGACGCGATGAATGGCGATAAATTGACGCTGCGTCCGGAGGCCACGGCCGGGCTGGTGCGTGCCGCCATTGAGCATAACTTGCTCTATGAAGGACCCAAGCGGGTATGGACGTGGGGGCCTATGTTTCGCCACGAGCGCCCGCAAAAAGGGCGTTACCGCCAGTTTCACCAGTTCGATGTTGAGGCGATGGGTTTTGCCGGGCCGGATGTTGATGCCGAACAGATCGTGTTGCTGAAACGGTTGTGGGACAGGCTTGGGTTCAAAAGCGTGCGGCTGGCGATTAATTCAATCGGTGATGCGCCGGCTCGCGCTGCGCACCGCGACGCGTTGGTGACGTACTTTGAATCCCACCAAGACAAACTTGACGCCGACGCCACGCGTCGCCTTTACACGAACCCGCTGCGTACCTTGGACACCAAAAATCCGGCCATGCAGGCGCTGGTAAACGAAGCCCCACGGCTGGCCGATTTTTTAGGCGAAGCTGAACGACGGCACTTTGAGGCGTTGAAGTTACTGCTCGATGCGGCAAACGTCGAATACACGGTGGATCCGCGCTTGGTGCGTGGCTTTGATTACTACAACCGCACCGTTTTTGAATGGATCGCGAAGGCAGACGATTGGGAGCTCACCATCGCCGGCGGCGGTCGATATGACGGTTTGATTGAGCAACTTGGCGGGGAACCAGCCCCCGGCTGCGGCTTCGGGTTGGGCG
>JACMOJ010000101.1 GCA_014378085.1 Burkholderiales bacterium
CCATATCCAGCGCGAAACGTCTTAAGCGATTCACTCACTTCGAGCGCGACGCGCTTTTCCGCTTCGGCCATTACCTCATCAACCGTGACATACACCAGCTGGTCGTTAAACACACTGCTCGCGTCTGCAATAATGAACTCGCCGCTTAGTGCGGCGTTGTCGAAAGTAGTGCAGCGCTGTGCGACCGGCAGCGCAGCCCATCCTGCCGGAGTTGGAACCGCATCCAAAAAATCACCCGGATAGCCGTAGCCGCTGGGGTTTGCGCCCGTGGCGGCATTGGTGCGAAGTTGAGTGCGGCCAGTGGTCTGAATCGCCGCACCTGCCAGTATTAAAACGATGGCGACACGATCGCTGATGATTCTGCCAGTATTGTCACAGACCTTAAGCCAGGGCCACGCGGGTGTGGTTGTAGTTGGGCATGCAAATGCCGCTGGCGTAAGTGCGGCCGTGGTGGGATTGAGAACCGTCATACACTGTGCGCTACCTGCGTTCGGGTCAGCCAAGTTTGGGCTTACCGCGTACCACGGCACCACACCGAGAAGGTCTTGCTCGCTGGCGCCATCAATGGAGAGTCCAAGGTCATTCCAAGGTAGCTTACCAAGACAGCGCAGTGCCGCAACTCGAGCGCCGAGGCCAGACAGCGCCGGCATCCCATTTGCCGCGCCGCCGTTAAGGCACGAGCCAACTTCTGATTTTCCGTTGTAATTGGTGTTCGCCAACGTGTCGGGCAGCGGGAGCCAACCGGGCCGGGCGCCGGAGCCAGTCAGTGAACCAATTGCAGCGCCGATCAAAGCTTGTTTGCCGGCAATTAGCGTTTCGGCGCCGCTCACGTACTTGCGTTGTGATCGTTCCGTGTTGGCCGTATTGATGGTCAGCAGTAGCATGCCCGCGCCCAACCCCAATATCGCCAAGACGATGAGGAGCAGAATGACGCCGGATTGCGTACGTCGGAACTCGGTTCTAAAAGGCTTCATTTCTATAGGGCCTACTGCGATTAAACGCTTTTAAGCGAATATACGACCGACGTGAATGCGAGGCTATTGACTAGCGCACACGAAATCACAAAAAGTGAAGGTGCAATATCCGCGGGCGTTTCCAAGCATTTTTGCTCGAAAGTGCCCGTCGATAGGCGATCTTTGGTCTCTATTCTCATCGCCTACCCTCAGCTGCGGTACCGGATTTTGACTGCGTCGCTCTCCTTTGCGCACCGTTTTTTGGCGGCAGCGGCGAAATCGTGCTTACCCCTGACTCCCGGAATTTAACGCTCGCTTCAGGTCCCGTCATCGAAGGGCCCGCGGTGACACTATTGGCGGGCTTGGCGTCGATGCGCTGCCCACCGTCGACCCAATACGTGGTGCGCCCGCCGCTGCTCCTGACGAAGCCCTCTACTTGCGGTGAGCGTGCGACGATTTCGCCATCGACAACCAACACGCCGTCTTTACGCGCCTTGTCGAGCCGATCACGCTCGGCGTCGGTAAAAAATAACTTGCCCGTCAGTGGCCGGTAGGTGGTCGATACCGGCGGAGGCGTGTAGCCCCCAGCGCCGGTGGATGGCGGATTGCTCTGTGCCAACGCAGGCAAGCACGGCACGGATAGGCAGAGAAAGGCAATACAAGTCCTCAATTTTTTCATGGCGTTTTCGGCGGCGTGCCCGCTGGTGTTAGCGGCACGGCAGCCGCGCGTGCACGTTTATCCACCAACGTAATCCACTCAAGTGAACAATCGGCTTCGATGGCCGGTGTGAGTGTCGGCGGAGGCGCGGCAGGATCTGCTGAATTGGCATTGGCTGCGGCTGTCGCGGGTGTGCCGCCTGCGGCTGGTGGGGCTTGGGCAATAATCGCCCCGCCTCGCGTATTACGGGCGAGCGCGCATCGTTCGATTTGAAAGATGCCGCGCTGCATACGTGAAAATTCATCGAGAAACGCGAGCATGTCGCCGTCATGTAGCGATGTTGCCTTTAACTGTACCCGGCTGCCAAGTGCTTCAACGGCGGTGATGCTGGTGCCGCCAGCGAGCTTGAGCGGGCGTTGCGAACCGACTTGGTATTCGAGTGACGTGATGCCATGCCGGACGCGGAGCGCTTCCATTGCGTCCAATAAATCCAGCCGCTGTTCGGGGCTGAAGACACCGCGTGCTTCCAGCGCAAGGTAGGTGTCTTCCGAGTTGCGCAGGTCGTCGCGTTCTTGCTTTGCATTCGCCAGCCGCAATTGCATATCGTTCATGGCGCGTTTTGATTGGACGTTGTTGGTCTTTTCGGACTGCCAGTAAGCATAGCTGGCGCCGACCAAAAACGCCCCGACGCCAAGACCGGCGGTAAGTATTAAGTAGGAAAGTTTTAGAGCGCCGAAGCCCTCTTTGCTCATCACACTCATGTGCCGGGCACCTTTCGCGCGATGTGTAACGTAAACCCAGCTTGCGTCGCACTCGCGCCTGCACGATCAATCACCTTGAGGCTGGCGGTGGACGCGGTATCGACTGGCAACTTCACGACTTTGACCGTCAAGTCAGGATTCTTTTTTAA
>JACMOJ010000102.1 GCA_014378085.1 Burkholderiales bacterium
GAAACATCAATCGCCCATGCGATCACGTCTTCGAGGACGGTGGTATTAAGTTCGTACCAGATTGTCTGGCCGTCGCGGCGGCTGGTAATAAGATCCGCTTCTTTCAGCACCGCGAAGTGGTGTGACATAGTCGGTTTGGTCATATCAAAACGTTCTGCCAGATCGCCGGCGGTCATCTCATGCTTACGCAGCAGGCGCAAGATTTCACGTCGCGTGGGGTCGGCAATGGCTTTAAAAGCGAGGTTGCTGGATTTGCTCATAAATGTGGCTTAGTCTTATTACGACAAGTTTCTAATTAGATGACGATCGAAATAATAAACGGCTAAAGATCGGCTGTCAATTGCTTCTAATCATTGATGCCATTTTTTTGCATTTTAGTAGCGGCGTTATGACTTCAGGTGACGTATGTGCCTGTAGAAGCTAAGCTGTGAACTCAGCAGTTCGACGCGGGTATAGGAATTTCAAGCGCCCTTTTTCAAGATTCATCGTTATATCGGCCGGCAGGTGAGCAGTCACGCAAACGGCATTACGTTAAGGTCGCACCGTTTTCTCAAGTTCGCAGACAATTTCCCCGCCCGGCGCGCCTGAACCCCACCCCATCCAAGCGATTGCTTGAGCGCTGTCCGAACAACACCCACAGCTCTGTCAAAAACCAGTCCGGATTGTCGCCTCAACCAAGGGAAATGACGAGTTTCTGCACAGTCTCTCTGTCTTTCCTGGCGTGCGCAGCAGATGCACATGGTTTGTCATCAGGACATACGCATGCCCCTGAAGGACTAAGCCTCAGCGATTGCAGCAATCGAGACCTGAAGGCCAAGAATACGCGCAGGCAACCCGGCACCTGTGCGGGCGGATTGGAGGGGAACCACTTGAGCCACTCCGCATTCATGCCGACGAAATCATCTTCGTCCGCCATCACGACAGTGACGTACACGAGCTTGTCCAGCGAACTGCCCGTTTCCTCAAGGATGGCTTGTATGTTGGCAGGCACGGCCGCGTTTGCTCCTAAATGGTTGTGCTCTTGATAGTGCCTGTGGCTGGATCGTGCGGCGCTGTGCCGAAAACGAACACCAGGCCACGCAAAACACTCGGGTTCGACTCACCAACTAAGTTATTCTTCCGCTAATCAGCTGCCGCACTTACGAGTTGAATCCGTCTTAGTAGCGGAGACGGGAAATGATAGGCAACTTCACGGCTTCGTCGAACGCATCGTCATATCGACATCTAGATATTTCCACGGATTTACGTGAATGGTGTGGGGAACATAGCCTTGCAGCCACGGCTGGCTCACGGCCGAGCGCTGCAAAAACAAATGCACGATGATTGGCGCGTAAGCAAACACGATGCGATCCATGCGCCGGTATAAGGCATTGCGGTCTGGTGAATCTGCCATCCGTTTCGATTTTTCGTAAAGCGCATCAAACTCGGCGTTAATCCATTGCGAGGTGTTGGTCATGCCAATGGTCTTGCCTGACAAGATGATGTAGAAATCTTCCGCATCGGGAAAATCCATATTCCATGAGTCGAGCCCGACTTGGTATTTACCCGCCTGCATCGCTTTGTATCGCTCTTGCGCGATCACACGATCAATCACCAGCCGAATACCGATACTGGCAAAGGCGCGCGCATACAGTTCATCCCACGGCACCATACGCGGCTCGGCTTGATTGAGCAACGTGATGGTCAGCGGCTTGCCATTAGGGTCTTCGCGCCAGCCGTCACCGTCGCGGTCGATGTAACCGAAGGTATCAAGCAGCGCGCGGGCGCGCGGCAAATCGAGCGAATACACGTCAGTGCGAAATGTGCTGTCGTGTCCGGCGATGCCGGGCGGCACCACGCCATTCGCGGGCGAACCAGCCCCGTACATCGCGATATTGATGGCGGCCTGCGTATCAATGGCGAGCCCAATCGCCCGCCGCAGCGCGACGCGCGCCGGCACAACGCCGCCGACCACCGGGTCATTCATATTGAACGCGAGAAACCACAAGCCTGGATACGCGTAGTGCTGCAAACGTATGCCCTTCTTGACCAGATTTGGTGCCAGCACCCCACCAGGAATCGCCCCCGGCCGAAAGAACACGGGGATGTTGTCGAGCGTATCAATCTCGCCACGCAGGAATGACAGCCACAGCGGCTGGCTGTCGGTCGTGAACCGCAAATCGACTTCGTCAACAATCGGTAGTCGCTTGCCGGCCAGGCGCGCCGCAACCAGCTTGGACTCGGGATCGTCACCCGGCTCGGCGCTAAACAAGTCGGCACGGTAATTGGGATTGCGCACGAGACGCATGCCAGTTCCCGCGCGCCACTCGACCAACTGAAACGGGCCGGTGCCAACCGGATGCGTGCCGATATCCGCGCCGTAGCGTTCGACGACCTCACGCGCGACCGGCGCAAGGTTTTGTTGCGCCAGCACATGCAGGAAATTTAGATCGGGCTCGGTGAGCTCAATGCGCAGCGTGTAGCGGTCGAGCACACGCAAGCCGCTGACCGGGGCGTCCAAGTCAAAACGCCCGGACTTCTGCGCGGCGTCGCGCACCGCATTGGCGCCGGCAATCTTGCCATCGACCATAAAGAACTGGCTCGTGAAAAACAGCGGATCGTATAAACGTTTGAAGCTATAGGCGTAGTCCTCGGCGGTCAATTCACGCGGCTTGCCTTTGAAGGCAGGGTCGTCACTGAACAAGATGCCCTTCTTCAAACGGCAAATGTAGACCTTACCGCCGTCGAGAATTTCCGGCATTTCACGGAGTGTGAGTGGTACCAACTTGAGCGGCCGTGCGAGGTAGTCGTACTGCAGCATCGGCTCGAGCATGTTCTCGATAATGTTTGCGCCAAAAACGGAATTGACTTGCGCTGGGTCAAGCGGACCGGGGTGTAAGGTTAGTTGTGCGACGTGGAGGATTTTTTTTTGCAAAATCGGTGGAGCTGACTGAGCGAATGCGTTCGGAGCAGCTAGAAGCGTGACGCATGCCGCCAGAGCCAACAACGGTTTACACGAACTGATCATCCTCAATCCTTTAGTGGCAAGCATGACTTGCCTGAAATACGACTCAGAGAAACAGATTCCATTATCCGCCTGTGAATTCAGACATTTCCGTCTGGAAATGCCTTGCATATAGTTACGACGATTGAGCCACCCGCAATATCGACATTCCTGCAAAGTGTTTTGCAACCGTCAGCCGCCTGACTGTGGCAACTGCACAATCCCGTGTGGCGACTGGACACTCTCTTATGGAAGCTGCAAATCCGCTACCGCGTTGAGGATGGAATCTTTGGTATAGGGTTTCAACACCAAACCGTCATAGGCGCTCTTGCCGTTCAAGGGCGATTCGCTGGCGAGCAATATTTTCGGCGCGTCGCGACCTTCACCAATGTGCGATTTAATCGTGGCGACAACATTGATGCCCTCCACAAAACCGACATCTATCGGGTCTACCACCACCACATCAAACTGTTCCTGAATCATCGCCTCAAAGGCCTCAGACGCGCTGGCAACCACCACCACCCGGTAGTCTTTTTTCTTCAACGCCCCCGCCGCAAACATGGTTTGATCGCGCGCCGCGCCGATGATCAACACGGCCGCTTTCTTTTGC
>JACMOJ010000103.1 GCA_014378085.1 Burkholderiales bacterium
ATGATTGCGGTGGACTCAAAGTTTCCGTTGGAAAGTTACGAACGTATGTTTGCCGAGGGCGCGGATCGGGTTTCACCGGCAGTGTTTAAGGCGAGTGTAAAAAAACACGTTGACGACATTGCGAGCAAATACATTGTGCTCGGCGAAACCGGTGAGGGGGCAGTGATGTTTATCCCTGCCGAGGCGGTATTTGCGGAGATCCATGGCAACCATCGTGATCTGGTTGACTATGCCGCGACCCGTCGGGTGTGGCTGGTGTCCCCCACCACCTTAATGGCGGTGCTGAATACTGCGCGTGTCGTGCTGAAGGACGTAGAAACTCGTAAACAAGTTCACATTATTCAAGACCAACTGGGCAAGCTGGGTTCGGACTTTGGCCGCTTTCAGTCGCGTATGGATGACCTGTCAAAACACATCGGTCAGGCCTATAAGGATGTGGAGCAAGTTCATATCTCCAGCAAAAAAATCAGCGAACGCTTTCAAAAAATTGAACGTGCTGAGTTCGATACGCTTCCCACACCGCCGGCTGCGGATGCAGGTAAGCCCCAGGCTAATGCCGCGGCAGCCGATGCTGCGAGCGCCGATGTTGCGACAGCTCTACCGACGCAGACGTTGGCCGACACAATCCCATCATTGACCACCGAATAGGACCGACCTATGTCACCCATTTTTTCCGCGCGACACCGTATTGCTGCAGCGCTTTCCACCATGGTTGTCGTTTCGACCGTGCAGGTGCAGGCACAGCCGCTACAGTACCCTGAGACACGTAAGTCAGATCAGGTCGACACCTACCACGCGATGGTTGTCGCGGATCCATATCGCTGGCTCGAAGACGACAACAGTGCGGAGACCAAGGCTTGGGTAGCGGCGCAGAACGCCGTCACGGACAAGTTTCTTGACGCGATGCCACAGCGATTGCCAGTACGTAAGATCTACACAGAGCTTTACAACTTTGAGCGATATGGGCTGCCAACGAAGGAAGGCGGTCGCTATTTTTGGTCACGCAATGACGGTCTACAGCAGCAGTCGGTGATCTACATGGCGAAGTCGTTGACCGACAAGCCGGTGGTTGCCATCGATCCCAACCAATTTGCCAAAGACGGCACGGTCGCGCTCACCGGTCTCAGGGTCAGTCGCGACGGGCGCTACCTCGCCTATGGCAAAGCGGTTGCGGGTTCCGATTGGCAAGTCTGGCAGGTGCGTGATTTAGGCACCGGCAAAGACCTTGCCGACAAAACCGAATGGGTGAAATTTTCCAGCGCCGAGTGGACACCGGATGGCAAGGGATACTTCTATTCGCGTTACGACGCACCCAAGGAAGGCGCGGCACTGACGGGGAGCAATTTTTTTCAGAAGCTCTACTATCACCGCATTGGCACACCGCAGTCGGCAGATCAGTTGGTCTATGAAAACCCGGTCGAAAAAGAGTGGGGCTTCGGTGCGTCGGTAACCGACGATGGCAAACACGTGATCATCAACGTTTGGAAGGGATCGGGCCGCAAGAATGGCCTGTTGGTGATGCCGCTGAAGAATGGTGCGGTGCCAGCCGCGCCAGCTAGCGTGCTGAAGACCATCACGCTCGATTTCGATTCTGAATTCACACCGATCGGTGCAAACGGCAACACACTTTGGGTCAAGACCGATCTCGCCGCACCACGTGGGCGAGTGGTGGCCATTGATCTCAATAAGCGTGAACGTGCTAATTGGAAAACGGTGGTGGCAGAAACCAAAGATACGCTGACGGCTGCCGATATCGTGGGCGGAAAAATCCTCGCGCAATATCTGCAAGACGCGGCAACGGCGGTGATGGTGCACGGATTAGACGGCAAAAAACTTAGTAGCGTGTCATTGCCAGGCGTGGGCTCAGCGTCTGGCTTTAGCGGAAAATTTAATAACAAAGAAACGTTCTACTTGTATACCAGCCTGATTACTCCCAGTGAAATTTATCGCTACGATGTTGCCACCGGTAAGTCGACGTTGTTCAAACGGCCACAGACGGCGTTTGATTCGGCCCAATATGAAACCAAGCGGGAGTTTGTAACGAGCAAAGATGGCACGCGCTTTCCAATATTCATTGCCCACCGCAAAGGATTGAAACTCGATGGCAGCAATCCGGCGCTGCTGTACGGGTATGGCGGGTTCAACGTGTCTGAGACGCCGAGTTATCGCGTCACCGCCTCAACGTGGATGCGTATGGGCGGCGTTTACGTTTCGGCATCGATTCGTGGCGGTGGCGAATACGGCGCGGCGTGGCATGACGCTGGCACCAAAGGCAAGAAACAGAATGTGTTCGACGACTTCATCGCGGCCGGTGAATGGCTCGTTGCAAACAAATACACGAAACCGACACGGCTGGCGATTAATGGCGGCTCAAACGGCGGTTTGTTAGTTGGCGCGGTCGTAAACCAGCGACCCGATTTGTTTGGTGCCGCGATTCCGCAAGTGGGGGTCATGGATATGTTGCGCTTCCATAAATTTACGATCGGCTGGGCGTGGGTCTCTGATTACGGCACGTCGGATAGAGCTGAGGATTTCAAATGGCTGTACGCCTATTCGCCGTTACATAATATTGTGTCCGGCAAAAAATACCCGCCCATCATGATCACCACGGCGGACCACGACGACCGTGTGGTGCCGGCACATAGTTTTAAGTACGCTGCGGCATTGCAAGCCGCAGACACCGGCAATGCGCCGAAGCTGATTCGAATTGAGACGAGTGCCGGGCATGGCGCAGGCAAACCAACTTCTAAAATCATCGAAGAGCGCGCTGACATTTTGGCGTTCATCGCTAACGCATTTGACGTGCCCGTAAAGTAAATCGCCGATGAAGCTGATTTCCATCGCAGGGTATTCCGGTAGCGGTAAGACTACGCTGATCGAAAAGGTAATTCCCTGCCTTGTGACGGCGGGCTTTCGTGTTTCGTTGATCAAACACGCCCACCATGAATTTGACGTCGATGTTCCGGGCAAGGATTCACATCGCCATCGGATGGCAGGCGCGACGGAGGTGATGGTGTCGTCGGGTAATCGCTGGGCGCTGATGCACGAACTGCGCGGTGAAGACGAGCCGATCCTTGAGGCGCAACTCGCACATTTGTCCCCTTGCGACGTGGTGATTGTTGAAGGTTGGAAGCATCACCCGATTCCCAAGATTGAAGTGCACCGCAAACTTGCCGACAAGCCGCTATTGTTTCCCGAAGACAAATACGTGGTTGCGCTGGCAACAGACGAGAAATTGGCCACTGATTTGCCGCAGTTTGGGCTGGAAGATGCTCAAGCGGTTGCTGCCTTCATTATCCAACACTTGGGTTTGCGCAAGTCCGGTCTACAACTGGTGAAATAAGGAACGTTATGCTGAAACTCTTGTATTTCGCCAGCATTCGCGAGGCACTCGGTAAGGATGCCGAAGCTGTCGAGGTTCCGAGTCCGGCGACCGTCGGCGGATTGGTTGAGCGACTCCGTTCTAGAGGTGGGCCATATGCTGAGGCGCTTGCCTCGAATCGCCGTTGGCGTGTGGCGGTTAATCAGGACATGGTTGGCTTAAGCGAGCCTCTCGCGGCAGGTGATGAAGTCGCGATTTTCCCGCCGGTAACGGGTGGGTAGCGCGTAACCGTGTTTACAATTCGCGTCCAGCAAGACGACTTTGATTTGTCCGCCGAACACGCGGTGATCCGCGCTCGGCATCGTGACGTTGGCGCGATCGCCTCGTTTGTTGGCGTGGTGCGCGACATCAACGAGGGCAGTGGTGTTTCTGAGATGTCGCTGGAACACTATCCGGGGATGACCGAGGCTGCGTTGAAGAAAATTGTCGAAGATGCCGCGCAGCGCTGGGAGGTGATTGACGCAACAGTCATTCATCGTGTTGGCACGCTGCAGCCATCGGATCAAATTGTGTTGGTGCTGGTCGCCTCACGCCACCGCGGCCACGCGTTCGAGGCGTGTGAATACATCATGGATTATTTAAAGACATGCGCCCCATTTTGGAAAAAAGAAACCACACCGGACGGTAGTCGATGGGTCGATGCGCGCAGCGCAGACGACGACGCACAACAACGCTGGGAAATAAAATGACGACGGAATCAAAAGCGCGCAATGTGCTCGGAGATAAATTGCAGCCGTGCTGCTTTGACCCAGTGACCGGCTACTTTCGTGACGGGTTTTGCAACACCATCGACGAAGACCACGGCTCACACACCATCTGCGCGATCATGACCGACGAGTTCCTGGCGTTTTCCAAATCGCAAGGCAATGACCTCTCCACGCCCCGGCCGGAGTTTGGTTTTCCCGGCCTCAAAGCAGGCGACAAGTGGTGCGTTTGTGTATCGCGGTGGGAAGAAGCGTTTGTGGTGGGCAAGGCACCGAAGGTGGTGCTGGAGTCCACGCATGAGCGCGCACTTGAGGTTGTTGAACTCGCGGAGCTGCGGGCGCACGCCATTCTGTAATTCAAAACGCCTTGCTTGACGGCCTTCTTCAAGCGAAAGCGCATGGAACTGCCCGCGCCTTCATGAGTTTGGATCTACGGAACTTCTGAAAAGCCCCGCCGTTCCTGCGAAGGCAGGGACACAGCCCTTCGTAACACATGGAAATTACGATTGACTAGATTCCTGCCTTCGCAGGGATGACGGCGATTGGGGGGTAGAAGTCACCTCTACACCGAGCAGAACATCTCGCGCGTCAAAGCGATGAGTTTGACGATACGCGGATCTTCAATCCGGTAGAGCACCTTCTTTCCCTCGCTTCGGCTGGCAACCATACCGCTGGCTTTCAAAATCGCCAGGTGTTGAGAGACGTTGCCTTGAGTGGTGCCGACGGCTTCTACAATTTCACGCACGGAGATCTCGCCGGACGATAGCAGGCATAACACCTTGATACGTAACGGGTGGGACATCGCCTGCATGGCGACGGCAGCTTCTTCAATGTTCTGCGACTTGCCAATCAAATCAAAAATATCGATGGGTGCCGCAGCGCGACGTGCAGCGGGCCGTTTACCTACGCGCGGGAGGTGTGGCGACGCCGCGCGCGGTCGTGCGGATTTAGCGTTGTTGTTTTTTACGGTGGCCATGGCCGCACTCTAACGCATTTGCCATATTGCTGCGGTGCAGCGTGACTTCGTATTAGATAAGTCTAATATTAGAAGAATCTAATATTTACCACGCGCCGAAGATGGTGCGGGGCCATCGAGATCAGCAACATGTCAGAGCAGCGAAACAGCGGCCCTCCCGCACAGCAGCAAAGCACCGGACGTATCGCAAAAGC
>JACMOJ010000104.1 GCA_014378085.1 Burkholderiales bacterium
AATCCCGACATCGCTCGGTGGCCAATCGCGCCTATCATCGGCCACATCATGGAAAATACTAACAGTGCGAAAAGTCTGGCCCGCGCGTGCCCCGAAGCAATCCTGGCCTTCTGGTTTGGCGCAGGCGAGGAACGTGGGAAGCGCCGCGCGGCCTGGTTCAAAAAGGATGCGGCGTTCGATGACGAAATTCGCAGCCGCTTTCTGGTTACCTATGAACTTGCCGCGTCTGGTCAAATGGCGCATTGGCAAAGCCAGGCGCATACCTGTCTCGCGTTGATCGTTGTGCTGGATCAGTTTCCCCGCAATATGTTTCGCGGCAGTCCACGCGCATTCGCTGCCGATGCACTGGCACGCGAGACAGCACTTTATGCGCTCAAACACGGTTTTGATACCGCGATGAAGCCCGTTGAGAGGCAGTTCATCTACCTGCCGCTGGAGCACGGCGAGGCGCTTGGCTATCAACTGCAATGCCTGGCGTTGATGCAGTCGCTGTCTGAGTTTCCAGAAACCAGTGACCTTCATGTCTGGGCAGAAAAACATCTGGCCATCATTGAGCGATTCGGCCGCTTCCCGCATCGCAATGCAGCGCTGGGGCGGGAGAGCACGCTGGAAGAAATTGAATTTCTGAAACTAGCCGGATCGGGATTTTAGATTTTCAATAAACTCCATGACTGGCGCGGCTTTCGAGACATTTATGCCATGAGAAGCTCATCAGTGGTAGAGATTCAATTCCATTTAGCCGTTCAGCCAGTTCCCTCTTGCCACTTCGCGTGCGTCAGACGCGGAAGGTTAAAACGGTCCGTCGTGCGGCAATAATACGACGGCGAGCCCAGCCGGCCAATCGGCGCAAAACCATTGATATGCATGCGTTCACCGAGTAAATGGTCGGCGACATGAAACATGACAACCTCACCGATAAAAATCGTATACGCCCCCAACGGCTGGGCGCTGTGAAGCTTGCATTCCATGCTGGCCTGCGATTCCGCCACGCGCGGTACCGCGATTTGATCGGATGCCGCCATATGTAATCCGGCGGCGACGAGCTCGCTTTCATCGGCGGGGAAGTCGGCTGCGGATACATTCATCGCCGCCAGCACGTCCTCGGTCACCATATTCACGACAAACTCGCCGCTGGCTGAAATATTTTTCGCCGTGTCCTTGGCGCTGCCGTCGTCATTGCGGCCTACGCTAATGAGCAGATACAAAGGGTTGCTGCCGACGGCATTGAAAAAACTGAAAGGCGCAAGATTCACCACGCCCGCTTCGTTTTGCGAGGTCACCCACGCAATCGGACGCGGCACAACGAGATTGGTCAGTAGCTTGTAATTGTCGACGACGGCGTTGTTTTTTGGATCGATGCGCATGGATGGTTCCTGATGTTTGCCTGTGAAGAAAGTATAGGTGACATGTCGCGCCGGTTTGCGCAGTATCTCGCCCTAGATGTTAAATATTCCGGGCAAAATACGCTCACCATGAAACTCATCACATTTTCTGCACCCGACGGACATCCGTTAGTAGGACATCGCTTCGACCCGCCGCGTACCAGCAACGCACCAAAGGCCAGTATCGTCATCGCACCTGCAATGGCCGTTCCCCAAACGTTTTACATACCCTTCGCACAGTACCTCGCGGCGCAGGGTTTCTCGGCGTGGACATTCGATTACCGCGGCACCGGCAAGTCGCTGCCGGGAAGCATGCGTGGCGCGAAAGGCGACCTCACTGACTGGTATTCACGCGACTACGACGCCGTCTTGAACCTTGCCGCCGATACGCATGCGGGCGCGCCAGTATTTGCGGTCGGCCACAGTTTCGGCGGCCAGTGCGCGCCGCTATTACCCTCGCGTAACCGCCTCGCCGGGCTCATCAACATTGCTGTCGGCAGCGGATCGGGGCGGCATCTGTTGCCAAGTGTTCGCCGCAACGCGCCCTTCATGTGGCATGTCATGGCGCCGTTGCTTTGCCCGTTGTTCGGCTATTTTCCCGGTGAAAAATTTGGCGTGGTGGGCAATGTGCCCACGGGCGCGATGTTTCAATGGCGACGCTGGTGCCTGACGCCCGATTACATACTCAGCGGTGAACCCGGCGCGCGCGAAGCTTATGCCAGCGCGCAGTTTCCGGTGTTGGGGTTGATGTTTTCTGATGATGAGTTACTGCTTGAGGAAGGCTCGCGCATGCTGCACGGCGCTTATACCAAACGTCCCGCAGATTATCGTTTCATTGCGCCCCAGGATGTCGGGCTGAAACGCGTTGGGCATTTCGGCTTTTTCAAACCGCAAAGTGAAGCGTTGCTGTGGCCGCTGGTAACGAAATGGATCGACGAGCGAGCAGTTGAACCTAGAATCCTCAGTTAACCGCTAATCACGATAAATATGCACTTAATGCGATTGAAAATTTTCGCAGCCTGGATGTTTACCTTTTAGATGTGAGCGCTACGGGTGTGATTGCACGCTTTTGCGGCCCCCCGGCAGCGTTGCTCTTCCTAGCAGAGTGCAGTCTGCGTCGTCGTCGCGCCTTGCCAGAAAGCCGCAAAAACGCACACTCACACCCGTCCAACTGAGGATTCTAGGTTTAAGCGCGGCCACCAAGCAGGCGCGACGGCAACATTACGATTGAGCGAAGTAAAGCGAACACGCCCTCGAACGCAATGCCGACCAGTCGGAATGGCAGCAATACCAGCCAGACGAGCGGATAGAGCACGAGTGCCAGCAGTGCAAGCGGCCAGCACAGAAAAAGCAGAATGAGCCAGAGCACGAATTTCATTTTCAATCCTTTCACGGCTTTTGTATGCTGGGCGTTTGGATAAACAAATCAATGCCTAAGTCTAGCCAGCTCGCGCGCCGCGCGCACTAACTTTGCGACGAAATGCAGGTAGCGAGTGCTGAAAATGGCGGTGGCGCAGCCTTTCATGACGGACGTTGAGTTGGTACGTTTCGGCGCGCAAGTGCACACTTGAACCAGGGACACAACTATCGGGTCGCGTCGGTCAGCGCTTGATCGATATCCCAGAGAATATCGTCAATTGTTTCAAGACCAATCGACAAGCGAATCATGTCCGGCGGCACCCCTGCCTTGATCTGGTCTTCTTCGGATAACTGCCGATGGGTAGTGGAAGCAGGGTGGATTACCAGCGATTTCGCATCGCCAATATTTGCCAGATGCGAGATGAACTGAAGGCCCTCAATGAACTTCACGCCGGCCTCATAACTGGATACCGCACTTCCCTTGATGCCAAATGAAAGCAGCGCGCCTGCGCCTTTAGGCATGTAGCGTTTCACCAATTCGTGATAACGGTTCGATGGCAGCCCCGGGTAATTCACCCACGCAACCTTTGGATGCGACAGAAGGTACGTCGCGACCGCCATGGTGTTGGAGCAATGGCGATCCATTCGCACCGGTAACGTTTCGATGCCTTGCAGCAATTGCCAGGCGTTAAACGGCGCCAGCGTCGGCCCAAAGACGCGCATGACTTCCATGCGCGCTTTCATCGTGTAAGCAAAATCGCCGAAGGTCACAAAAAATCGCACGCCGTGATAGCCAGCCGAGGGTTCGTTCATCGAGGGGAACTTTCCATTGTCCCAGGGAAATTTTCCACTTTCAATTACCACGCCCCCCATCGTCGTGCCATGGCCACCCATGAACTTTGTCGCTGAATGCAC
>JACMOJ010000105.1 GCA_014378085.1 Burkholderiales bacterium
CGGCGCCGAACGCTCGGTAGCGCTGGCTAACGCTGCTCATTGCCGAGCTGCCGTTCCAACCGGTCTCGGTCAGTTGCAGCCGGCCTTCGCTGACGTTATGCTCATTGCCAAAGGTGTAACGCGACACCTCGGACGCTGGATTGGTGACCGACACGGTCTTCGTGGTGACGCAGGTCGTGCAGGTATCCCAGCTTTCGTTAGTCGGGCCGTAATCGTAGGTCCAGTTCAGGGTGCTGAGCCCGGGGCCACTCATGCTCTTGCTGGTCAGCGACTGGGTGGCGAAATATCTCGGTACGACCAAGGCCTCCGATAAGGTGTATATGTTGCAAATGCGTTGGATGTGAGAGCGCCCGTGGATCGTCGGCGTCAGCGTGAAGCTGCCGACCGCGCCCGTGGGATGTGTTATGGCGCCCGAGATCGTATTGGTGTTAATCAACGGCGGTGAGTCGCAACCGCCATTGTTGACCAAGGTGATCGGAGTGAGCAACGTGTCGAAACTTGCAAAATTCCAAGTCGAATTGTCCGGCAGTGTGACCACATCGAGATTGGTCACGCTTCTCGGATTACCCGGAGTCGAGTGGTAGCTGTAACGCCAAGTGCGGGTGCCGTCGAACACGGAGCCGATCTGGTCGTTGCCGTTGACGTCGGTGACGTAAGTGAGCGTGATCGAGCGGCCATCGCTCGAATCGATTCGCGTCAAGTTGCGCGGTTTCGCCGGGTCGTAAGTGAAGGTGACGGTATTTCCGAAGCGGTCAACCGCCTTGCTTGGCAATACCCACATTTCATCCCTGAACAACGTATACGTGGTCGCTGCGGCTAGCGAGGAAGGCGACGCCCGCGTTCCGCTTGTTGTCGGCGGCGCTTTCATCGCCATAGCAGACATTGACGCCGGATCCGACTTGAACATTGAGCGCGCGGTGTAACGCGCGACCCAGTCGAAGTAATACTTGATGCCATCAGGCGAGATGGCGACAAATCCTTCTCCTGCGCTGCCCGCGGCGGCGTCCCCTTTAACCGAAGCGAGGCACGAGAAGTTCCAAAACCGCGAGGTGACCACAGGGTAGTCTTTTGCCAGACCTGGGGAGGCAGTGTCTTCAGCTGAACGGCTGAGCATCTGCTGGGCCCCAGCGCCAGGCACGTAAAGAAAGGTGCCTTGCCAAAACTCGTTCGGGTCCCAGTCGGAACCGCTCGATCCAATCGCGTGGGCTGGCTGGCTGAATGATGAGCAGCGCGCTGCGGTGCCCGAGCTGTTAACCCACCCAACCGAATGTGGCACATTGAGGTAGATGTGCGGGATATCGAGCTCCCACTCGCCAAACGCGCGCCCATCGAGCCGGTACTCGCCTGCAGTTATGCGCCGGCCGATCGAAACTGGCAGCGCATTATTGCCAGGCAGGCTGACGTCGGTGTGCCTGAACTGCAAGCCGCCATTGTACAGATTTACTGTGTCACCAAACAGATCCGTGCCGACCGATGCCACCGCATTGGGTGCCCGCATCAGCTTGTATTGCTCCTCGTATCTGGTCGGCACATCTGCGCGCGCGGGCGCAGTGGTGAAAGCAAAAGTGACCGCGATTAAATGAACCAGTGCGTGTACAACATTTCCGCGAAAAGGGTGTGGCAGAGTGCGTGAACCCATAGTGTGCGTCCCTTGGCTACATTGAAGTGACTATGTCCGTTAGCGCACCAAACACCGCGAGCGCAGCACATTGTAATTGCAAAAAATTCAATATATCTCTCCAATTGTCACGAATCCTGAAGTTTTGGCGCTCGTCAAAAAACTTTTTGGGTTTCGCGCCACGCACGGATTGAGAGGTGTCGTGGTCCGGCTACCATCGCCTATCTCGACACCGCGATCGCCGCCTTGCCCCGCGCTGCCGGCCAGCCAACGCGCGCGGCGGCGCGGGACCATTTCCGCTTCGTCGCCTTTGTTAGCACTGGGGCCGGGTTATCGGAAATCGCCAAGGCAACCTAAATGCCGAAGGCGATTTGCGCGAGGCGTCAGCGCACTGGTTGCGCCACGAAATGCTCACGGCCCTGGTCAATAATAGTGGTGGCGATTTGAAAGTCGCGAAAGATCATGCCGGTCATGTGAGCATTGAAACTACCGGCAACTATCTGCACAAGTCAGCCAATGATCGTCACGACGCGGTGCTAGACGTAATGAACAATCTACGTGGATCCGGCACAGGTGTTGACGCCGACACGAAATTGACCCAGGCTGCCGATCTCGTAGCGGAAAGCAAAATTGTCAACGCAAAAACTGCTCCTCCCCCTTGGTGCCACTTTGAATTGACAACTTTACCAACGCAAAAAAGAAAGCAAAGTTGTCAATTTGAAGCGTGAAAAAGAAAACATGTCAATTCCCAGCTTTCGATGCATGGAAGTGGGGGTAATATGTTGAAATCATGAGTAAACTTGCTCGCTTTCAATCCGCAGTTTCGACCGCCAAGCCAGCTGGCATGCGCGTCATTGAGGTGTATAGCCCGAAGCTGAACCGGCGGCTGCAGTGTTTCGGGGAATCTGCCTTTGAGCAATGGATTCGACTCGAAGTCGACCCGACGGTCGAGAGCTATTGCGAACGTCCCATCTGCTTGAATCTTACGGATGGTGAGCTCCGCGTTGACTTCTGGGTACGTCAAAACGGTCGTGAAATGTTTCTCGTCATCGACGATGGCTATCAAGCGTCAGCGCCCCGGGTCGGCGATGTCGGGTTAGAGGTTCGGATCATTGCGCCCGCTGAACTCGCGGCGACACGCATGTGGGTCAGTAACTGGCAACGTATGCTGCCCGTCATCACATCATGTCGCGGATCGATTTCGTCGCCAATACAGCACTCGATCATGAGATTTGTCACCGGACCAACGCAACTTTCCCGCATCGAGCAGGAATTCGTCACGGGTGATCCGACCCCGGTGCGTGCGGCACTCTTCCACCTGCTCCACGCGGGAAAATTACAGGCGCCACAGCTGCATGCGGAAGAGCTTTCATTCCTCACCACTATTTGTCCGGCGGAGGTCTCACCATGAATCGTCGGCGCCAGGATTTTCAAGAAATTGATACCAGCACGTGGCCGACAGTGGATGTCGGTGCCCTGCCTGCTGCCCCAAAGAAGGCTTTTATCCAGCATCAGGAATCGGTTGACCTATTTGCATCTGGCGCAGCCGTTCGCGACATCGAAGAACAAACCGGGATTGATCGGCGCCAATTGTACAGACTGCTAGCCTGAATTTTTCATAAAAAAGGGCAAGAGTGCCGTAAGTGCTTGATAAAATGTGAGTTATCCCTAAAACACGTTCATCTACACGAACACACCTTGCCCAGCATGAATTCTACCCCAGAGCAACTCCGTTTTGCATCCATTCCCGCCCATAGCGTCCGCGCAGATTTCGCC